>NZ_CP101462.1:0-7500 GCF_024362205.1 Exiguobacterium aurantiacum
GTGAATAAGTTTCGCCAACATGTGAGTAAAGGAGGTCTTTCATTGAAGAATGCTCGCGAGATTTGGAGAAATGTTTTATCTCTGATTGAAGAAGAGGAACGCACACCAAAAGCCAGCTTTGATATGTGGTTGAAATCAACAGAAGGAATTTCGTTGATGGGGACGACACTCGTCGTGTCCGCGCCAGCCAGTTTCATCGTAACTTGGCTTGAGCGTCAGTACTTGTCATTGTTACAAGATACGATTGAAGAAGTAACGAACAACAAGCTCGAGATTCATTTTATCGAGGAATCACAAGCACACAAGTATGCACCTGCGGATGGATCATCGAAAGAGACGATTGCTGCCACAGAAATGAAAGAACAGCCGCTTCCAGTACTGCCAAAAGAGGAAGGGAACCTCGGACAGCTGAATGACAAGTACATTTTTGAGACGTTTGTCATCGGGTCGGGGAACCGATTTGCTCACGCTGCCTCGCTCGCTGTCGCAGAAGCCCCGGCGCGCGCCTATAATCCGCTCTTCATTTATGGAGGAGTCGGGCTCGGCAAGACGCATTTGATGCATGCGATTGGGCATTACGTGAAAGGGCAGAAGCCTGGCGCACGAATCGCTTACGTATCATCTGAAAAGTTCACAAATGAGTTCATCAACTCGATTCGTGACAATAAAACAGAAGAATTCCGCAACCGCTATCGAAACATCGATGTCCTCTTAATTGATGACATTCAGTTTCTAGCCGGGAAAGAACAGACACAGGAAGAGTTTTTCCACACGTTCAATGCGCTGCATAACGATCAGAAACAGATTGTGATTTCGAGTGACCGACCGCCTAAAGAGATTCCGACGCTCGAAGATCGTCTTCGTTCGCGGTTCGAATGGGGACTGATCACTGACATCACACCGCCTGACCTTGAAACGCGGATTGCCATCTTGCGCAAGAAAGCGACGGCAGAAGGGCTTGATATTGCGAACGATGTCATGCTGTATATCGCCAATCAAATCGATACGAACATTCGTGAACTCGAAGGGGCGTTGACGCGCGTCGTGGCCTACGCCAAGCTCGTCGGTCGTCCGATTGATCCGGATGTTGCTGCAGAAGCGTTGCACAACATCATGCCGGTCCAGGAAGCGAAGAAAATCGTCATTCGGGACATTCAAGAGATTGTCGGTCGTCACTTTAATATTGAAGTCGATGAGTTGAAAGCGAAGAAACGGACGAAGACGCTCGCATTCCCACGTCAAATCGCGATGTATTTATCACGTGAGATGACGGAAAGCTCGCTTCCTAAAATCGGGGAAGAGTTTGGTGGACGCGATCACACGACAGTGATCCACGCCCATGAGAAAATTAGTACGTTGCTCAAGCATGATCCAGAGATGCAAGAGACGATTCAAACATTAAAGAAAGCTTTGTCGTAACGGCTTATGTTTCACCGTGGATATCCTGTGGATAAACCCACATAGTTATCCACACGTTATTCACAGGAAGAATGGCTCAACACCAGTGGTTCAAGTGACTTATCCCCAGTATCCACAGCCCTTATTACTATTATGACTTAAATAATACTATTATTATTAAACTATATGACTCAGTTCACTTAGGAGGAATTATCCACATGCATTTAACGATTCAGCGAGATGTATTCATGCAAGCCGTACAAGATGTGTCGAAAGCCGTTGCTTCAAGAACGACGATTCCAATCCTCACAGGATTAAAGCTTGAAGCTCATGCCGATGGGTTGACGCTCACAGGAAGTGACACTGAGATTTCAATCGAACGGTTAATCCCGATTGAAGAAGGCGGAATCGAACTCATTCAAATTCAACGAGCAGGCAGCGTCGTGCTTAATGCACGCTTCCTAGGTGAGATTGTTAAGAAGTTGCCGACAAATGAAGTCACACTCGAAGTGTCTCCGAACTTCATGACGCGGATCGAGTCGGGACAAGCCGAATTCCATTTGAATGGACTCGACCCGGATGAATACCCACGTCTGCCTGAACTATCAAGCGAGCGCCGTTTCTACTTGCCGGCTGATCTATTGAAGACGATCATCCGTCAGACGAGCTTTGCTGTTTCTGCACAAGAGACGCGTCCTGTTTTGACAGGGGTCAACTTCTCAGCTGAAAAAGGATTTTTGACGTGTGTCGCCACGGATAGTCACCGTTTGGCGCTTCGTCGGGCACGGTTTGAGACGGACAATGATTTGACGTTCCAAAATGTCGTCGTCCCGGGCCGCTCGTTGAACGAGCTCGCTAAATTGCTTGATCGTGAAGAGTTGCCGGTAGAGATCGTTTTGACGGATCAACAAATCTTGTTCCGTATGAAAAATATCTCGTTCTTCTCACGTCTCTTGGACGGGGCATATCCGGACACGTCGCGCCTGATTCCAGAAGAGTACCGGACTGCAGTCCGCTTGAATGCCAAAGACTTCTTGCAGGCTATTGACCGGGCCTCGCTACTCGCACGTGCTGACCGTAACAACGTCATCAAGTTTGTCGCTGAAGAAGCGACGACGGTTGAAGTTTCATCTCATTCTCCAGAAGTCGGGAAAGTGTCAGAACGCGTCAGCATCTTGTCGCTTGAAGGGGAAGAGTTAAAAATTTCATTCAACTCGAAATTTGTGATGGATGCGCTCCGTGCGCTTGATGCTTCAGAAATTGAAATTCAGTTCACAGGTTCGATGCGACCATTCATCTTGCGTCCGGTCGAACAGGACAGCGTCCTTCAGTTGATCTTGCCAGTCCGTACGTCTTAAATCAGACTGAGCGGATTCGGGGATGATGAGGTGTTTCACCTTGTCATCCCTATTTTTGCCTTATTCGACGTTTTTCGATAAACTAATAAGTATGGCGATTTTTTGTACTAAGTATGAAAGAAAGGAAGTGACGACATGCAAAAAGTGTCGATTACAACCGAGTATGTAACACTCGGACAATTTTTGAAGTTGGCTGATATTATTTCAAGTGGAGGCCAAGCGAAGTTCTTTTTAGAGGACGTTCAAGTGAAAGTGAACGGTGAGGTCGATCAACGTCGTGGACGTAAACTACGGGATGGGGATACGATCGAGGTCGAAGGCTTCGGGGACTTCCAAATCGAGGGTAACTAACGTGCACTTAAAGTCGATCCGATTGCAAAACTACCGCAACTACGAAACCCTCGAGCTAGATTTTTCAGAACAGACGAACGTTCTCATCGGTGAGAATGCCCAAGGGAAAACGAATCTGCTCGAATCGATTTACGTACTTGCGCTCGCAAAGTCACATCGGACGACGCAAGACCGTGAACTGATTGGTTGGGAAGCGGATGCCGCGATGGTCGAGGGACGGATTCATAAACGGACCGGAGAGACGGTCCAGTCGCTCACGTTTTCACCGAAAGGGAAAAAAGCGAAATTGAACCATCTCGAACAACGTCGTCTCAGCGACTACGTTGGGGCCTTCAACGTCGTGCTGTTCGCACCAGAAGATCTTGCCATCGTCAAAGGCAGCCCGCAAGGACGACGTCGATTTTTAGATATGGAGATTGGGCAAGTGAGTCCTGTCTATTTACATGAATTGAATCAGTACTTGAAGACACTGAAGCAACGGAACGCCTTGTTGAAGCAACTGTCAATCAAAGGCGGGGATGAGACGCTACTCGAGGTGCTCACCGATCAAATGATTGAACTCGCGGTGAAAATCGTTTCACGGCGACACCATTTCATCGACCAGCTCGAAAAATGGGCAGGACCGATTCACGCCGGCATCACGCGCAACTTGGAAACACTGACGATTCAATACGTATCGGATACATTCCAAAAAGAACGTTACCCAAAAGAGGCGATGTTTGAAACGTATCGTCAAAAGTTTGATAAAATAAGAGAGAACGAACGAAGACGAGGCGTGACGTTATTTGGTCCGCATCGGGATGATTTTGAGTTGTACGTCAACAATCGCAACGTCCAAACGTTTGGTTCGCAAGGTCAGCAACGCACAGCGGCTTTGTCTTTAAAGCTAGCGGAGATTGAACTGATCCATGAAGAGGTCGGGGAATATCCGCTGCTCTTGTTAGATGACGTGTTATCTGAATTAGACGACCATCGCCAAACCCATCTGCTCGATACGATGGGCCAGAAAGTCCAAACGATTATCACGACGACCAATATCGATGGGATCGCTCACGAAACGATTCAACAAGCAAAGGTGTTTCACGTGAAACAAGGCGAAGTTGAAACGGAATCTGTATAAAGTAAGACCAATCCACAGGAACGCCAATTCATGTATAGTAGGTGAACAAAACCGATGAGTAACGAAAATGAAAAACAAATGCAAGATTATGGTGCCGATCAGATTCAAGTGCTTGAAGGGTTAGAAGCTGTTCGTAAACGTCCGGGGATGTATATCGGTTCAACGAGCTCGCGAGGACTCCACCACTTGGTATGGGAAATCGTCGATAACTCGATTGACGAAGCACTCGCCGGACACTGTGACACGATCACGGTCACTGTCGAACCAGGTAATTCGGTCGTTGTTGAAGATAACGGACGAGGTATTCCGGTCGACGTTCAAAAGAAAACGGGCCGTCCTGCCGTAGAAGTCATCTTCACCGTCCTTCACGCCGGAGGTAAGTTTGGCGGCGGCGGATATAAAGTTTCAGGTGGTCTGCACGGCGTTGGGGCTTCGGTCGTCAATGCTTTGTCGACGAAGCTGGAAGTGTTTGTCCGTCGTAACGGCAACGTCTACTACCAGTCATTCAAACGCGGTGTCCCGCAAGGTGAGCTTGAAATCGTCGGTACGACCGACACGACGGGTACGACCGTCCGTTTCTTCCCGGATGGAGATATCTTTGAAGAGACGCTCGAATACGATTTCGATTTACTCGCGACACGCTTGCGCGAACTTGCTTTCTTAAACAAAGGGCTCCGCATCGTCGCAAAAGACGAGCGTAGCGATGAGACAATTGAACGTAACTATCATTACGAGGGCGGAATCAAGTCATACGTTGAACACTTGAACCGCTCGAAATCCTCAATCCACGATGAGCCTGTGTACGTCCACGGCACAAAGGACGGGATTGAAGTCGAGATTGCGCTTCAGTATAACGAAGGATTTGCGAGCAACATCTATTCGTTCACGAACAACATTCCGACACACGAAGGCGGGACGCACGAGACCGGGTTCAAAACGGCACTCACACGTTCGATCAACGACTATGCAAAACGCTTCGGTCTCATGAAAGAAGCCGACGGCAGCCTGTCTGGGGATGATGTCCGTGAAGGTTTGACAGCGATCGTTTCGGTCAAACACCCGTCGCCACAGTTCGAGGGACAAACGAAGACGAAGCTCGGCAACGCCGATGCGCGCACAGCGACAGACTCGCTCTTCACCGACACGTTCGAACAGTTTTTGCTCGAGAACCCATCTGTCGGTCGATTGATCGTCGACAAAGGGTTGATGGCGGCACGGGCCCGTCTGGCAGCGAAACGTGCTCGCGAAATGACTCGCCGAAAAGGAATCCTCGAAGTCAGTTCATTGCCTGGGAAACTGGCTGACTGTTCATCGAAAGATGCCTCGAAGTCTGAATTGTATATCGTTGAGGGTGACTCGGCCGGTGGGTCAGCGAAATCAGGTCGAGATCGTCACTTCCAAGCAATCTTGCCGATCCGAGGTAAAATCATCAACGTCGAAAAAGCGAGACTTGATAAGATTTTAGCCAACCAAGAAGTACGCACGATTATTACGGCGCTCGGGACAGGGATCGCGGAAGAGTTCGACCTCGGGAAGGCTCGTTATCATAAGTTGATTATCATGACCGATGCCGACGTCGATGGAGCCCACATTCGCACGTTGCTCCTGACGTTCTTCTACCGTTACATGCGTCCGCTCGTCGAAAGTGGTTATGTGTATATCGCGCAGCCGCCGCTTTACGGAGTGAAGCATGGTAAAGACGTCACCTACGTTCAGAATGACCGGGAACTGCAAGAAGCAATTAAACAGCTTCCAGAAAATGCTCGTTACAGTGTACAGCGTTACAAAGGTCTCGGTGAGATGGACCCTGAACAACTGTGGAGTACGACGATGAATCCAGAGACACGCTCGATGCTTCGTGTCGACCTTCAAGACGCCATTGAGGCGGATGAGATCTTTGAGACGCTCATGGGTGACAATGTCGAGCCGCGACGTGATTTCATCCAATCACATGCGCATTACGTGAAAAACCTCGATATTTAAAAAGAAGGGTAGGCAATAACGAATGGCAGAACAAGAAAATATCAAGGATATAAATATTAGCCAAGAGATGCGCACCTCGTTCATGGACTATGCGATGAGCGTAATCGTGTCACGTGCCCTCCCAGACGTACGAGACGGTCTGAAGCCAGTTCACCGCCGGATCCTTTATGCGATGAACGAACTTGGGATTCGTGCCGACAAGCCCCATAAGAAGTCGGCACGTGTAGTCGGCGACGTTATCGGTAAGTATCACCCGCACGGTGACTTTGCCGTTTACGAGACGATGGTTCGGATGGCGCAAGATTTCAGTTATCGGTACGAGCTCGTCGACGGTCACGGAAACTTTGGTTCGGTCGACGGTGACTCGGCGGCAGCGATGCGTTACACGGAAGCACGGATGTCGAAAATTGCGATGGAACTTGTACGTGATATCGGCAAAAACACGATCGATTACCAAGCGAACTTTGACGGAGAAGAAAAAGAGCCGGTCGTCATGCCAGCCCGGTTCCCGAACTTCTTGGTCAACGGGACGAGCGGGATTGCGGTCGGGATGGCCACGAACGTGCCGCCGCACAACTTGAACGAAGTCATTGACGGGGTGCTTGCGTTGACGCATAACCCAGATATCACGATTTCTGAGTTGATGCAGCACATCCCGGGTCCTGACTTCCCGACGGCTGGTGAAATCTTAGGACGTAGCGGAATTCGCCGCGCCTATGAGACGGGTCGTGGATCGATCACGATGCGTGCCAAAGCCGAAATCGAAGTGTTGAAAAATGGCCGTGAGCGCATTCTCGTTCATGAAATCCCATATCAAGTGAACAAAGCGCGTCTTGTCGAAAAGATTGCCGATTTGGTACGCGACAAGAAAATCGAAGGCATCACAGATCTTCGTGACGAGTCAGATCGTAACGGGATGCGTGTCGTCATCGAAGTACGCCGCGATGCGAATGCTAGCGTCATTTTGAATAACTTGTACAAACAGACGCCGATGCAAACGACGTTTGGTGTCAACATGCTTGCCCTCGTCGGAGGTCGACCGAAGACGCTCAACTTGAAACAGGCGATTTATTACTACATCGAGCACCAAAAAGAAGTCGTCCGTCGTCGGACACAGTTCGACCTCGACAAGGCTGAGGCGCGTGCGCATATCCTTGAAGGATTGCGCGTTGCACTCGATCATTTGGATGAAGTCATCGCTATTATCCGCAGTACACGGACTGGTGACGAGGCTCGTGAGAAATTGATTGCTCGTTTTGGGTTGTCGACTGAACAGACGCAAGCCATTCT
>NZ_CP101462.1:12500-35000 GCF_024362205.1 Exiguobacterium aurantiacum
GTAGACCCGAAACCAGGTGATCTACCCATGTCCAGGATGAAGGTCAGGTAACACTGACTGGAGGTCCGAACCCACGCACGTTGAAAAGTGCGGGGATGAGGTGTGGGTAGCGGTGAAATGCCAATCGAACCTGGAGATAGCTGGTTCTCCCCGAAATAGCTTTAGGGCTAGCCTCGAGGTGAAGAGTTCCGGAGGTAGAGCACTGATTGGACTAGGGGCCCCCACAGGGTTACCGAATTCAGTCAAACTCCGAATGCCGGCAACTTGTACTCGGGAGTCAGACTGCGAGTGATAAGATCCGTAGTCGAAAGGGAAACAGCCCAGACCATCAGCTAAGGTCCCCAAGTGTATGTTAAGTGGAAAAGGATGTGGCGTTGCACAGACAACTAGGATGTTGGCTTAGAAGCAGCCACCATTCAAAGAGTGCGTAATAGCTCACTAGTCGAGTGACGCCGCGCCGAAAATGTAACGGGGCTAAACATACCACCGAAGCTATGGATCCCGTAAGGGATGGTAGGGGAGCGTTCCAAGCAGCAGTGAAGCGGTATCGTGAGGAGCCGTGGAGCGCTTGGAAGTGAGAATGCCGGTGTGAGTAGCGAAAAGAGGGGTGAGAATCCCCTCCGTCGAAAGCCCAAGGTTTCCTGAGGAAGGCTCGTCCGCTCAGGGTTAGTCTGGACCTAAGCCGAGGCCGAAAGGCGTAGGCGATGGACAACAGGTTGATATTCCTGTACCGCCGTACCACCGTTTGAACGATGGGGGGACGCAGAAGGATAAGGTAACCGTGCGACTGGAAGTGCACGGACAAGCAGCGAGGCCGTCGGGTTGGCAAATCCGCCCGACACACAAGGCTGAGCTGTGACGTGGAGCCCGTAGGGCGAAGTACCGGATTTCACGCTGCCAAGAAAAGCCTCTAGTAAGGAGGTCGGCGCCAGTACCGTAAACCGACACAGGTAGGCGAGATGAGAATTCTAAGACGCGCGGGATAACTCTCGTTAAGGAACTCGGCAAAATGGTCCCGTAACTTCGGGAGAAGGGACGCTTATGGCAACATAAGCCGCAGTGAATAGGCCCAAACGACTGTTTAGCAAAAACACAGGTCTCTGCTAAATCGCAAGATGAAGTATAGGGGCTGACGCCTGCCCGGTGCTGGAAGGTTAAGGGGATGTGTCATCGCAAGAGAAGCACTGAACCGAAGCCCCAGTAAACGGCGGCCGTAACTATAACGGTCCTAAGGTAGCGAAATTCCTTGTCGGGTAAGTTCCGACCCGCACGAAAGGCGTAACGATTTGGGCACTGTCTCAACGAGAGACCCGGTGAAATCATAGTACCTGTGAAGATGCAGGTTACCCGCGACAGGACGGAAAGACCCCATGGAGCTTTACTACAGCCTGATATTGAGGCTTTGTACGCGATGTACAGGATAGGTGGGAGTTTGTGAAGCCGGAGCGCCAGCTTCGGTGGAGACACCCTTGGGATACCACCCTTTGCGTATAGAGTCTCTAACTCGCAGCCGTGATCCGGCTGGAGGACCGTGTCAGGTGGGTAGTTTGACTGGGGCGGTCGCCTCCTAAACAGTAACGGAGGCGCCCAAAGGTTCCCTCAGAATGGTTGGAAATCATTCGAAGAGTGCAAAGGCAGAAGGGAGCTTGACTGCGAGACCTACAAGTCGAGCAGGGACGAAAGTCGGGCTTAGTGATCCGGTGGTTCCGCATGGAAGGGCCATCGCTCAACGGATAAAAGCTACCCTGGGGATAACAGGCTGATCTCCCCCAAGAGTCCACATCGACGGGGAGGTTTGGCACCTCGATGTCGGCTCATCGCATCCTGGGGCTGGAGTAGGTCCCAAGGGTTGGGCTGTTCGCCCATTAAAGCGGTACGCGAGCTGGGTTCAGAACGTCGTGAGACAGTTCGGTCCCTATCCGTCGTGGGCGCAGGAAATTTGAGGAGAGCTGTCCTTAGTACGAGAGGACCGGGATGGACGCACCGCTGGTGTACCAGTTGTTCCGCCAGGAGCATCGCTGGGTAGCTACGTGCGGACGGGATAAGTGCTGAAAGCATCTAAGCATGAAGCCCCCTCCGAGATGAGATTTCCCTTTGAGCAATCAAGAAAGACCCCTCAGAGACGATGAGGTAGATAGGTCATGGGTGGAAGCACGGCGACGTGTGGAGCTGAATGATACTAATCGGTCGAGGCTTTGATCTAGTCTAACGGTTTGAGTGAATTGATGAGTCTTCAGTTTTGAGAGAACGATCTCTCTTGTCTGGTGGCGATAGCGAAGCGGCCACACCCGTTCCCATGCCGAACACGGAAGTTAAGCGCTTCAGCGCCGAAAGTAGTTGGGGGTCTCCCCCTGTGAGGATAGGACGTTGCCAGGCCAACGCGAAGGACGATCAAGCATCTGCTTGGTCGTTCTTTTTTTATGTAGATTTTATTGTGATTTTCATTCATATACAGCGCACACAACCTATTTCCGAACATTCAAAGATGGAAACGGCTAGATTGAACACAATTCTGAACTTTCTGAACATCGTGAATTGAATTGCACTTTTGGCCTATACCTGTTACCATTACAGAAATATTTCGAAACAAAGATTCGGGTCCGATAGGGAAAGGGGCAATCGATTTTATGTGGGAAAACAAGTTTGCAAAAGAAGGATTAACGTTTGATGACGTGTTACTCGTACCGCGTTTTTCAAATGTCTTGCCAAGAGACGTAAGTTTGAGCACTAAGCTTTGTGAAGGTCTTGAGTTGAACGTTCCAATCATCAGTGCAGGGATGGACACGGTCACAGAAGCACCAATGGCTATCGCTATGGCACGTCAAGGCGGTTTAGGAGTCATTCATAAAAACATGTCAATGGAGATGCAGGCGGAACACGTCGATCGCGTTAAACGATCAGAAAACGGAGTCATCACCAATCCGTTCTATTTGACGCCAGAACGTCAAGTGTACGATGCAGAGTACTTGATGAGCAAATACCGTATTTCAGGTGTCCCAATCGTCAATTCGGAAACGGAACGAAAATTGATTGGAATCTTGACGAACCGTGATCTTCGCTTCATTAAGGATTACTCGACGGTGATTGCAGATGTCATGACGACGGAAAATCTCGTTACGGCAAAAGTAGGGACGTCACTTGAAGAAGCTGAGCGCATCCTTCATCAACATCGGATTGAGAAATTGCCGCTCGTCGACGATTCGGGCGTGTTGAAAGGTCTCATTACGACAAAAGATATCGAGAAGGTCGAACAGTTCCCACATGCAGCGAAAGACAAACAAGGTCGCTTACTCGTTGCAGCCGCTGTCGGTGTTACGAAAGATGCGGCATCACGTGCACAAATTCTTGTCGATGCTGGTGTCGACGCTTTAGTGGTAGACACAGCTCACGGACATTCAGCCGGCGTCATTGAGAAAGTGAAAGAGTTACGTGACATGTTCCCGACACTCCCGATCATTGCTGGGAACGTCGCGACAGCCGAAGCGACCCGTGCTTTGATTGAAGCCGGTGCATCGGTCATCAAAGTCGGGATTGGCCCAGGGTCAATCTGTACGACACGTGTTGTAGCCGGTGTCGGAGTTCCGCAAATCACAGCGGTGTATGATTGTGTGACAGAAGCTAGAGAACACGGTGTCACAGTCATCGCCGATGGCGGAATCAAATATTCAGGTGATATCGTGAAAGCAATCGCGGCGGGTGGTCATGCGGTCATGCTCGGTAGTCTTCTCGCTGGTGTGAAAGAGAGCCCAGGTGAGATGGAAATCTATCAAGGACGTCAGTTCAAAACATACCGTGGGATGGGTTCTGAAGCTTCGATGAAACGCGGAAGCCAAGATCGCTATTTCCAAGAAGCGGACAAGAAATTCGTTCCGGAAGGTATTGAAGGTCGTGTCGCTTATCGCGGCGAATTAGCAGACACAGTGTACCAACTCATCGGGGGCCTTCGCTCAGGGATGGGTTACTGTGGGGCAGCTGACATCCGTGCATTACGCGAGGATACTCAGTTTATCCGCATGACTGGGGCTGGTTTGCAAGAAAGCCACCCACACGATGTCCACATCACTAAAGAAGCGCCAAACTATTCACGCTAAACAAAAAGCCCTTGTCTCTATGTAGAGACAAGGGCTTTTCGTTATTATTTTTTAGCTTTATTGACAAGGATGACGGTACCGCCATCGTCTTGAGCAGGCAAGCTGACCGTGACTTTCCCATCACGTTTGACCATATACTGACGACCACTGTAGCGGTCGACGAGTTTAGTGTTGTGCTTGAGTTTCGTTTGGAACGTAATCGTTCGTTTTGCTTCTGTCGTATTCAAGGCAACGAGGACCGAATCTTTGCCGTGCTTCCGTTCAAAGACCGAGTATCCAGTGGCAGAACCACCAGCAACGACGGCACGCGTTCCTTTGCTAAATACTTTTGAATAATCAGCACGAATATTGAGTAGTTTCTGGTAATGCGTATGCATCGCCTTGCCTTCTCCTTTGACTCGCTTCCAGTCGAAGTCATAACGGTTTTCATTGAACTCGCCTTTATCCATATCCATAGCGTGTTTTCCGGACTGTCCGACCTCTTCGCCATAGTAAATGACAGGTTGGCCTTTCGCTGTCATTTGAAGCGATGCGGCGACCATATGCTTGCCTTCATCGCCTCCAGCACGTGATACGAGGAAACCGTCCTCGTCATGGCTGCTGAGGAATTGTCCGAGTGTCGCTTCATTCGAGAGTTGTGTATTGCGATATTGAAGCGCGCTCTCCACGTCATCAATGTTTCCGTTGATGAAGCGCTCGGCTTGATACTTGAAATCAAAGTCGAGAAGTGAGTCCATCTGGCCACTCTGTAAGTAACCGCCCGTGTTGTTCACACTCGCCCCATAATGTTCGCCAATCATTTTGAAGTCCGGTTTGATGGCCGTCAATTCGTTTTTGAACGACTTCCACGTTGTCGAATCGACGTGCTTGACCGTGTCGACGCGGAAATAGTCGATGGTATTCCCTTTCTTCGTCTTCGAGCGTTTAATCCAGTCCGTCTGCCATTTGACGAGTTGTTGACGGACGGCAGCCTCTTCAGTCTTGAAGTCCGGCAGTCCGGAGAGAGACATCTTCAAGTCATCGCCATCGACCGGATTCGAACGAATCATGCCGTCGAAGACTTTGCGTTCTTTATCGGTTGGGAAGTTTGTGGCGCCCGTATCGACAGCCCCTGGTTCCATCCCATAGCCCGGATGATTCAAGACGACGTCGACCATAATCTTGATACCGCGTGCGTTCGCTTCATCGATGAGACGATGGAATGCCTTCATATCCCCAAGGTGCTCATCGAGTTTTTCGAAGTTTTTCGCCCAATAGCCGTGATAGCCGTATTGCGAGCCATCTTTGCCATAACGAAGATCCCAATCGATGTTGTCGACAATCGGTGTGATCCAAATCGTATTGATGCCCAATTTATCTAAGTAGTCGAATTTCTTCGTCACACCGGCAAAGTCACCACCGTGATACGACTCAAGATGGTCTTGATCATAGTATTCACCGTTAGGGTTGTTATTCGTTTTGTCGCCGTCATAGAAACGATCGGTCAGCATGAAGTAAATTCGCGCCTCGTCCCAATCGAATTCTTGTTTGTCTTTCATGGAGACCGGACGGACTGTCAAAGAAGTTTTCGTCTTATGAACGTTTCCATATTGGTCAATCGCCGTGATCGTCAAATACTTGCTACCTGGCTTCACAGTGTCTTTCACTGCAATTGTCTGTTTGTTCAGCGCTGGGTCGACAGCTAGCTTGGCCGGTCCACCAAGAGGGCGTGCATCGATGTACAATTCACGTAATTTGACACCTTTTGGCAATGTCGGCTTCACGTGAACGACTGCGTTTTCACGAGAACTGATTGCTTTTGGAGCAACGGAAGCGGACAATTTGACGTTAGGACGACGATATTCGACGCTTGATGAATCGAAGTATGGGTCCTTCACTTCAGTCGTGACACCGTCTTTCGTCACAAGGAACGTGTAATCATGTTTCCCTTCCGGCAATTTGACCGTATGGCGGAACCATTCGTTCTTCGCTTCGTAAGTCATCGGATAGGTCGTGCCATTGACGTTTAATGCGACGCTGTCAATCTCATCTAGTTGGCCGGCTTCATACAACGCTTTGTCACGGTAGAAGAACGTGACGGCGCCCTCTTCAAACACAGGCCCTTGAATCGTCGGCACTTGGTGGAACGTTCCTTGGCCGCTCTCGACGACGACTTTCGTCACCCGATCGCTACCGAGTTTCACGTAACGGTCTTCTCCGTAACCATCCTTCACGGCCCAATCCGTGCCTTTGCGGATGACAAAGCCTACGTTGGTCGCATCTTTTCCGACTGGGATACGGAAGACAGCACCTTCTTCAGTGATTTTGTATGGGTCCACCTGGCCATCTTTGGCACCCGTGCTCCACGTCCATAAATTCCAATCGGTGTAATCGTGATCAGCCCGAACGTACAACATCTCGATGTAGCGTTGCGTTTTCCATGGATCCGCGATTTCAGTGATGGTTTTAAATGACGTCGTCAATGCCGGTAAAGTCGTGTTCGACAAGTTGCCTTTCACGGCGCCCGCCGGGATTGTCGCGACGTATGTTTGATTCAAGCCGAGTGCTTCGGTTGGTGTGACAGTCACGGTCGATCCGCTCGCTTCAGCCGTGAACGGTACAGCCGTGTCGCCATTCATCAAGCTGATGTTCGAGGCGTCCAACGACACAGGCTCATTGAACGTCCATGTGATTGGTGACTTGATATCCACTTGTTCCGATTGATTGGCTGGCGTGACTGCTGTTACTTCGAGTTGACTGACCGTCTCGACACCGCTCAACGTGTAGGCCGGGCTATATACCGACTGTGTTGATGGAGTAGCTGAAACATTCCAACTATCGGCGAGTTTGTTCGACGAATTGGTTGGAATCGTATCGAACGCACCGTGCTCGGTAGCGTTGTTCCCGCTTAATACCGTGAGGACCCGAACGGTGTCTTCATTGCCTAAACCGAGTAGGGACAATGGGATTTTACCTTCGAACCCTTTCGTGCGATCGATGGCAAACGAAGCACCGTTCAAGTTGCTCAGGTTTGCGAGCGGAGTAGATTTCCCTGCTTCATACAATGCGGCTTCTTTTACCGACGTGTCGCCATCGACGCGAAGTAAAATATGATACTGCGGTTTTTTATCGGCTTGGCTAAAATTGAACGGATAGCCGAGTGGGTTTGTCGCCACACCTGAATCTTGTTCATTGATTTGAAGGGCGATATTTATGTATTGACCGTTGTCGCCCCAGTTCGGGACGTTGTTCGCATCCACATAAAAGTAAAGGTTACGTGCATCGTTCTGTAGATAGATGTTTCCTAAATCGAAGCCTTGCCAACCAGCTTTTGGCGACGTGGCGAGCGCTGACGTGTTCGTCCAATCGGTTTTCAAGCCATCAACTGAGATGGACGCAGGCTCAGCCAATGCGTTCATCGGAACGCCGGCTTGGATGAGCAGAACGGATGATAAAAGTAACGTGGTCGTCTGTCGTGCCGTTTTCTTCTTCATAAAGCACCTCTTTCATGGAATGTGTCGCCTAAAGGGCCACGAATTGCCAAAATTGTGCAAACGGTTTCAGGAATAGTTTAGCTGAACATGTAAGCGCTAACAATATGTTTTTTGAAAAATAATAAAAAACGCCTATCGGTTAGAGAGGCGTTTGGTTCACGAAGCGTCCTTTCACAATCAAACGTTCTGTCGCGTCGAACGTGCAGGTGACGAGCGTGATCGTCGGTTCTGTTGTCGGATCGAGCACGTCGACCCGTGTCGGGGGGACTGTCTCAAGCGAAGTGACCTCGTATTGGAACGTGTGTGTCGTATCGGTCACGTAGATGGACATACCGACGTCGATGATGTGAAGCGGACCGAACAAGACGGTCGGACTTTGCGTATAGTGGCCCGCGAGCGCGTAGTTTCCATGACCCATTTGTTGGGCCGGGTCCATCGTCCCGGCACCGACCGCCAAGTTCTCGTTATCTAGCCCGTATAAAATGGGTAGTTCGAGTTCAATATCTGGAATTGAAATGAGGCCAACGGTCGGTAAATCATGAAACCGATTGCGCACGGTGAAAAGTTGTTCCCACGACAACGGTTCGACGTTTGAAAACTCAAATTCGCCGGTGTCTGGCTGTTTCGGCTCAATCTCGGCGGTCACTTGTTGACTGTTCCAGGTTATGAGCTGGTCTTTCCACCACGATTCAGATAGCAACAGTGTGCCAATCAATAACAACAGTCCGCCGATGACATAACGTGACCGTTTCATCACTCTCTTCCTTTCTCAATGTTCCAACATGTCATGAGTGCACTGACGGCAGCAGGCAACGTTTTTTCGGATAGAGCGGCGAATCCAAATAAAAACTGAGGGAGTGGATCGCTTGATTCGATGCGATAGTCTGTCATTGCATTGATTCGAATACTCCCGGCTTCGGCCAGACGTTTTAATTCTTCGCTCGACTTTTTCGTTTGGACAGATAGTACAACGTGAAGACCTGCGCTCGCGCCTGTGATGGAGACGATCGGCTCATACGGTTTGAAGGCGGCGATAATAATTTCAAGTTTCCGGCGGTACGTCTTCCGCATCCGGTTCAAGTGTTTCTCAAAATCACCGGTCGCCATAAATTCAGCTAACGTGTGTTGTTCGAAACGGGGAACGCTGCACGTGAAGTGACGATAGCGTTCTCGATAGCGATTTAACAGCGGAGGCGGGAGCACCATATAACCGATGCGCAAGGAAGGCATCAATGATTTCGAGAATGTGCTCAAATAGATGACACGCTCGTTTTGATCCATACTTTGCAAAGAGGGGATCGGTTTGCCGCTATAACGGAATTCACTATCGTAATCATCTTCAATCACATACGTCTGCCGCTCCGATGCCCAGTTGAGCAGACGTTGGCGCCGGCTGACCGACAGAATCGTACCGGTCGGAAATTGATGGGCCGGTGTCACATAAAGGGCATCGATGGCTGCTTGTTCCACCACATCGACACGGACGCCACTCTCATCGACAGGAATTGGAATGAACGTCCGTCGTTGATGGGCGAAAAGTTGGCGGGTGAGCGGATACCCCGGATCCTCAATGCCGAACGTCGTGGTATCCGGCAACAGTTCTAACAATTGGGGCAACAGCTGCTCGGTTCCTGATCCGACAACGATTTGGTCGGGAGAACAATGTACGCCGCGCGAGTGATAGAGATAGGTCGCAATCTCTTGGCGAAGCACGAAATCACCTTGGACGGAGCCAAGTGACAGCAAATCGTGATGTTCTTCCGAGACGACTTGTTTCAAGTGCCGGCGCCAACGTTCGAACGGGAAGGCAGTCGTGTCGATTTGACTCGGATATAAGTCGAAGTCATATGTTTTTTTCACCGGGAGCGGTTCGATGACGCTGCTGCCGCGCCGGACGTACAGTTCTTCTTGCGGCAATACGTAGAAGCCTTTGCGTGGCAACGATTCGATGTATCCTTCCGCGAGCAGTTGGGCGTAGGCCAGTTCGACTGTTGTTTGCGAAACATCTAAAAATTCGCCTAACTTTCGTTTGGATGGAAGTTTCGTCCCGGTGGTGAGAGTGTCATCGACGATGGCTTGCCGAATGTGTAGATAGAGTTGTTCATATAACGGGACGCTCGAGTCAGCCTCGAGCGAGAACGTGAGCATATCCATGATGTGTCCTTTCTAGTCAGCCAAAGAAAAAATAGAGCACAAATCCGATGACGAGGAGGAGCGAAAATACTCCAGTTTTCCCGAAAAAGCTGCGCTCATGCGCTTCGTCATGACTGTTCCATTGATCCATTCCATCATCTCCTTTAATCTTTAAAACATTCGAGAGTCGAGAAATGAAGTCCTTTATTTGAACTGACCACTTCAAAAAATATAAAACTGGCACTTTCAATATAGTCAAATCAATTTATACTTGCAAGTAGACTAGCTTATTGGAGGGGATCCATTTGGAAAAGAGACAAGTAGGGACAGACAAAGTAAAGCGTGGTATGGCCGAGATGCAAAAAGGTGGCGTCATCATGGACGTCATCAACGCGGAGCAAGCAAAAATTGCTGAAGCGGCAGGTGCAGTTGCCGTCATGGCACTCGAGCGCGTACCTTCAGATATTCGCAAAATGGGCGGCGTTGCTCGTATGGCCGACCCGACAATCATCGAAGACGTTATGGGTGCGGTATCGGTACCGGTCATGGCGAAGTGCCGTATCGGTCACATCGCTGAAGCGCGTGTCCTTGAATCAATGGGAGTTGATTTCATTGACGAGAGTGAAGTATTGACACCTGCTGATGAAGAGTTCCATCTCTACAAACGTGACTACAAAGCACCATTCGTCTGTGGCGCGCGCGACCTTGGTGAAGCATCACGCCGCATCGGGGAAGGTGCAGCGATGATCCGGACGAAAGGTGAGCCGGGAACCGGCAACATCGTCGAAGCGGTTCGTCACATGCGTACGGTTCAAGCCCAAGTGAAACGATTGCTCTCGATGAGCATCGACGAAGTGATGACAGAAGCACGTGACCTTGGTGCCCCATTCGAAGTTCTCATGCAAATCCGTGAAGCGGGTCGCCTCCCGGTCGTCAACTTCGCAGCAGGCGGAATTGCGACACCAGCCGATGCGGCACTCATGATGCACCTCGGAGCGGACGGCGTCTTTGTCGGATCAGGAATCTTCAAAGCTGAAAATCCAGAGAAGTTCGCCCGTGCCATCGTTGAAGCTACGACGTACCATGATGACTATGAGCGCATCGCGCACTTGTCGAAAGGACTTGGCGAAGCGATGAAGGGACTCGACGTCCGCACGCTCAAACAAGAAGAACTCATGGCACCGCGAGGTTGGTAAGATGAGCACGATTGGTGTACTCGGAATGCAAGGGGCGATTCGCGAACACGTCCACATGCTCGAAGCACTTGGTGCGGATACGCTCGTCGTCCGCTCGGTCGATGACTTGACTCGAATCGACGGACTCGTTTTACCGGGTGGGGAGAGCACGGCGATGCGTCGTCTGCTCGATCGGTACGAGTTGCTCGAGCCGTTACGTGAGAACACGGAATTGCCGATGTTCGGAACGTGCGCCGGTTTGATTTTGCTCGCGACCGAAGTCGAAGGATATGACGCGCATCTTCGTAAAATCCCGATGACGGTCAAACGGAATGCGTTCGGGCGCCAAGTCGACAGCTTTGAAGTCGATTTGACTGTCAAAGGAATCGATGACGCTGTCGAAGCTGTGTTCATTCGAGCGCCACAAGTCGCATCGGTCGAAGCGAGCGTCGACGTGCTCGCCGAGGTCGAAGAAGCGATTGTCGCGGTTCGATATGACAAGTATATGGCCTGCTCGTTCCACCCGGAATTGACAGCCGACTTGTCGATGCATCGCTATTTCTTGGAGATGGTTGAAGCGACGAAGCGACAACTCGCCTGATTGAAAGACTCCCTATTTAAATAGGGAGTCTCAGACTGTAGACAAAACATTGTCTGCAGTCTTTTTTATTTGCCCGACCGGGCACAGCTCGCTTTTCTGGGGGCAAGCAGGGAGCCGCATCGCGACTTTGTCGCTGCTGGGTCTCCCTTTGCTTGCTAATCCCCTGGAAGTCTCGCCGTGCCCGCAGTCGGCCCACGCATCAATCCCTCTTTTCGTACCGTCGTCGCTTTTTTATAATGAGAGATATAGAAACAATTATGGAGGCGAATCGGATGATCAGGAAATCAACAGAATCGGAAACCAATCGGACACAACTGGAGATGGTCACGCTCGACGAGCTTGTGCCAGCGGACCATCTGGTCCGAAAAATCGAGGCGGTGATCGACTTTGAGTTCATCTATCCGCTCGTGGAGGACTTATATTCTGAGGACCGTGGCCGGCCAAGCGTCGACCCTGTCGTTCTGATCAAGATGGCCTTCCTTCAGTACCTGTTCGGTATCCGATCCATGCGACAGACAATTCGTGAGATCGAGACGAACGTCGCATACCGTTGGTTTCTCGGGTTCGGATTCACGGACAAGGTGCCACATTTCTCGACGTTCGGGAAGAACTATGTGCGTCGGTTCCAGTACACGAGCTTATTCGATGACATCTTCTATCATATCCTTGAACAGGCTGCGGACGCAGGGTTCATCGATCGCGCCGTCCTATTCGTAGACTCGACACACGTCAAAGCGAACGCAAACAAGCGGAAGCTCGTCAAGAAGACCGTCCGGCAAGAGGTGAAACACTATCAGGAACAACTCGATGCCGAGGTCGAGCGAGACCGCGAAGAAAGTGGAAAGAAGCCCTTAGGGCCAAAAAAGAATCAGGCGGAGGAGACGAAGGAAATCAAGGTCAGCACGACAGACCCTGAGAGTGGATATTACGTAAAAGGTGAGCGTGAGAAGCAGTTCGCTTACTCTGTCCATGCGGCGAGCGACGCCCATGGGTTCGTGCTCGGTGCTATCGTCACACCGGGTAACGTGCACGATAGTGTAGCGTTCCCCAATCTGCTCGACAAGGTCTCCGACCGCCTGATTCAACCGTTCGCCGTCGCCGCCGACTCCGCCTATAAAAATCCGGCCATTGCCAAGCTGTTGATTGACCGTGGGATCCTGCCGGTCTTCCCATACACCCGCCCGAAGGGTAAGAAGGGCGCCTTCAAGACCAAGGATTTCATCTACGACGAGCACCATGACGTCTACATCTGCCCAAACAACGAGTTATTAACGTACAGCACGACGATGCGCGAGGGGAAACGCAAGTACGTCTCGAATCCCGCGGTTTGTGTGAACTGCCCGCTGCTCGAGCAGTGCACGAAGAGCCAGAAGCACCAGCGGATCATCGAGCGACACCTCTGGCAACCCTATATGGACGAGGTCGAAGACCTCCGCCACACGGAATTGAACCGCAACATCTATGACCGTCGTAAACAGACGGTCGAGCGCGTGTTCGCGGACGCAAAAGAGAAGCATGGCATGCGTTGGACCCGTTATCGGGGACTTGAAAAAGTTTCAATGCAGGCGATGCTTACTTTTGCTGCCCTCAATCTCAAGAAGATGGCGGGCTGGGCATGGAAGAACGCCCAGCCCGCCTGAAAAGGGGCTCGGGCAGAGCGCCTCAAGGCCCGAAAACGACAAAGTCACGTTTCAGTTCGCCTGAAACGTGACTTTGTCTACAATCTGAGACTCCCTATTTAAATAGGGAGTCTTTTTCATGCGTTTTTTTGCTACACTGTAACGAGATACGTACAGAAAGGGGCAAGACCGTGAGACAAAGATGGATCGGATGGATGCTCGTTTGGGCAATCCTTTTAAATATGATTGTGCCGACGGATGCATCGGCGGCACCTAAAGTCGACGCGACCGGAGCGATGCTTGTGGACATGACGACGGGACAAATCCTGTTCTCACAAGAAGAGGACGCCATGCTCCCTCCGGCATCAATTACTAAGCTGATGACTGCTTTTCTTGTCCGGGAAGCCATCGAAGCGGGTGACCTCAGTTGGAACCAGGAAGTGACCCCGAGCAACAAGGCGTTGGCGCTGACCCGAAAGCCAGGATTGGCTCGAATTCCGCTCGTCAATAAACCGTACACGGTAAAAGAATTGTATGACGTAGCGTTGATTCGTTCCGCGAACGAGGCAGCGGTCACATTGGCCGAGGCCGTCTCTGGTTCGGAAGGCGTGTTCGTGAAGAAAATGAACGAGCGGGCGACCGAACTCGGTATGACCCAAACCACGTTCGCCAATGCGTCAGGGCTCGACTCGGTTTCAGCGGACCGTCCCGGGGAGAACTTGACATCGGCCAATGATTTGATGATGCTAGCTTTGGCGTATTTGACGAAGTTCCCGGAAGTGCTTGAGGTGACGAAACAAGCGTATGTTGATATCGACGGAGTCCGATTTGAAGCGACGAACCGGATGCTCGCTGGTCGTGATTTAGCCTATCCGGGTATGCTTGGCTTTAAAACGGGCACGACTGACGATGCCGGTTACTGCTTCATCGGCGTGTCGACGCGAGATGGACGTACCGTGCTATCGGTCGTTCTCGGAGCGAAGACCGATCAAGGGCGCTATACTGCTACAAAGGCGCTTCACGACTACGCCTATGGCGATTTTATCTTGACCCCGATTTTACGGACTGGTGAAATCGTCCCGGCGACGCTCCATGTCGCTGAAGGTACAGTCGAGTCAGCAAAAGTGCGCACGACGTCAGCCTTTGAAGTACTCGTCGAAAAAGGACAAGCCGTACCTGAACCGACATACGACCTTCCAGACACGAAAGCTCCAGTTGCGGCCGATCAACAGGTCGGGACCGTCACCATCGAGCCTTCAGGAAGCGTTCGATATCTAGACGGTGAACTTCCACCTAAAGGTACGCTCGTCGCGGCCGAACCAATCGAGATGGCATCCTTTTTAACACGCATGACACGCGCTTTCTCTGACTTTTTAGATGAGATTCGACTTGTGCTCGGAAAACTGAGTCTTGTCGATAGAGTTGAGATGTTGTAAAGTAAAACTAATTCAATGACAGATGCAATGATGAGGAAAAGTACGTTACGGTCATCTACTGACAGAGAGCTAGTGGTTGGTGCAAACTAGTGGGATGATGTAACCGAATCGGCCTCGGAGCATTGGCTTGGAAACAAGTCACGTTACGCACACGTTACGTGCATCGAGTGGCCCGATTTCGGGCAACGAGGGTGGCAACGCGGATCCAAGGTGGTTCGTCCCTTTCCTACGGGAAAGGGGCGTGCCACCTTTTTATGTGAAAAAAGGAGGAATAACGAATGTTAGACATTAAACGACTACGAACAGATTTTGAAGAGATTAAAACGAAGCTGGCTCATCGCGGCGAAGATTTGAGTGCGCTCGATCGTTTCCCAGAACTAGAAGAGAAGCGCCGCAACTTGATCAATGAGGTCGAGGTGAAGAAAGCGAAACGAAATGAAGCGACGAAGCAAATTGCAGAATTGAAACGCAACAAGCAAGATGCGGATGGACCGATTCTCGAGACACGCCGCCTTGGAGACGAAATCAAATTGCTCGATGAAGAGTTGCGCGAAGTCGAGGCCGAATTGAACTTGATTCTCCTCAGCATCCCGAACATCCCGCACGAATCAACACCGATCGGCGAAACGGAAGACGATAACGTCACGATCCGTGAAGTTGGAACAAAGCCGACGTTCGAATTCGAACTTAAACAGCATTGGGACGTCATGGAAGACTTGAAAATCGTCGATGTGGAACGGGCGGGTAAAGTGACCGGAAGCCGGTTTGTCTTTTATAAAGGGCTCGGCGCCCGTCTCGAACGTGCCCTCATCAACTTTATGATGGACATGCATGCCGACGAACATGGGTATTCTGAAGTGCTGCCTCCTTATATGGTCAATCGAGACGCGATGACGGGGACGGGACAACTTCCTAAATTCGAGGAAGATGCGTTCAAAGTGGCGGACACGAACTACTTCCTCGTGCCGACGGCAGAAGTCCCGGTGACGAACATGCACCGTGACGAGATTATCATGGAAGACCAGCTTCCAATCACGTACACGGCGTATAGCGCTTGCTTCCGTTCAGAAGCGGGATCAGCCGGTCGCGACACGCGCGGGCTCATTCGTCAGCACCAGTTCAACAAAGTCGAACTCGTCCGATTCGTGAAACCTGAAGAATCTTACGAACAGCTCGAACTGTTGACGAGCCACGCGGAAGAAGTGCTCAAACGTCTCGGTCTCCCTTATCAAGTACTCAGCATGTGTACAGCTGACCTCGGCTTCACAGCTGCGAAGAAATATGACATCGAAGTGTGGATGCCGGCGCAAGGGATGTATCGTGAGATCTCATCTTGTTCGAACTTTGAAGATTTCCAAGCACGCCGGGCCGGAATCCGTTTCCGTCGCGAAGCGAACGCGAAACCGGAATTCGTTCACACACTTAACGGATCTGGCCTCGCTGTCGGCCGGACCGTCGCTGCGATCTTAGAAAACTTCCAACAGGCAGACGGTTCAGTCGTCATCCCAGAAGTACTACGTCCATATATGGGCGGCGTCGAGAAAATTGAAATGCCTCAGTAATGAACAAACCAACCCGTCTGAAACGTATATTTCAGACGGGAATTTTTTTGGATTTTTTAATGTTTTTTCACAAAAGGGTTTGACATCTGTCTGCCAAGTTGATACTATAAATCATGTCGAGCGAGATGATTGCTCGCCAATTGTATATGAGCTTTGGAGGTGTACCCAAGTGGTTTAAGGGAACGGTCTTGAAAACCGTCAGGGGTGTAATAGCCTGCGTGGGTTCGAATCCCACCACCTCCTCCATTTTTATTTTGGAGGCTCAACAATTTCATACTTTTTTGGAGGTGTACCCAAGTGGTTTAAGGGAACGGTCTTGAAAACCGTCAGGGGTGTAATAGCCTGCGTGGGTTCGAATCCCACCACCTCCTCCACTTTCTTTTTTTTACACTTTTTTAAGCCTGGAGTTGTACCCAAGCCCGGCTGAAGGGGACGGACTCGAAATCCGTTAGGAGTCGCAAGGCTCGCGTGGGTTCGAATCCCACCAACTCCGCTTGTTTTGGCATCTGCATAGGCAGATGCGTTTTTTTATGGTCGTAGACTCCGGTCTACGGCTTTTTTTGTTTGTGTCAATCTAGCGAAAATCAGCTAATTCGTTGACCAATCGGGAATCTTAATCATATAGACTGTGATGGCGCAAAGGGAAGGAGAGGAGCGTCATGGATTGGATTGAAGTGTATATCGATGAGGTCGTGCGGCACGTTCCACCGAAGCGGCGCGAGGAGGTGGCTTCGTCGGTTCGGCAATCGATTGAGGTGGCGTTGCCCGAACAACCGTCTGAGGCAGACGTGAAACGGGTATTAGCAGAGCTGGGGCATCCAGCCGTCGTGGCCGCGCGTTATAAGGAAGGGCAGTATGTCATCGGCCCACGTTTTTTTCCAGTGTATGTGACTGTTGTGAAGCTTGTCGTTCCAATCGTCTTAGCTGTCGTTTTCTTCGGGCTTGTATTCGCTAGCATGCCGACGTTTTCAGGACCGCTTATGCCGACAATCGGCACCTTTTTGACAAACATGTTCGATGCGCTATGGGATGTCGGGATTCAGCTCGTGTTTTGGATCACGCTTGTATTCTTTTTGATTGAGCGCTATGTACCTGATGATGTACCGGCGCCAGACATGAAATGGGATGTGTCTAAGCTGAAAGATCGGGTAAAGGGTGGTCGAATCAGCAAATTTGATGCGGGGTTCGGGTTATTTTGGACAGTGGTTTGGTTCGGGGTGTATCTCAACGCCGAACGCCTGCTAGGGATTTATGAATCGACGAGCGCAGGTTTCACGATGATCACCCCAATCTTCAATCAGTCGTTCCTAATCGAGGTGATTTGGTTGTTCGTGACCGTTATTCTGCTTCAAGTCGTACTCGGGGTATGGAAGTGGATCAAAGGACATTGGACGTATGCACTCGCTTCGTTTAATTTGGTCTATAATATTGTCTCGGCCACGTTCATCATTTGGATGGCGAGTTCTCCACAGTTGTTCGATCCACGCTTTTTGAATTGGCTAGAGACGAATGTCCCGAACGAGGTCAATTCGTTTGGATGGGTGTTCGGCTTGGTCGTCGCCATTACGATTTTGGCAGCCGTGTTCGATTCCATCGATGGATTCCGAAAGGCTCGGAAGACACCGACGTATCGGAAACCTCATATCGCCCACACATAAAAAGAAGGTGTACCGCTCAAGCGAGCAGTGCACCTTCTTTACTTATCTGACTTTCGCTTCGCGAGCAATCGTCAATTGTTTCTCGATTTTCTCAAGGATGAGTTCGACCGAGTTTGGGTCGTTAATCAAGTCATACTCTTCGATTGAGAGACGAAGTACCGGGCAAAGATTGAAGTTGTTGATCCACTCCGTGTAGCGCGCGTACATTTCTTCCCAATACGTGATTGGTGTTTGTTGCTCCATCTCACGTCCGCGCATTTGGATGCGGTCGAGCACTTGCTCGAACGAACCTTCGAGATAGATGAGCAAGTCAGGGTGCGGGAAGAACGGTGTCAGCACCATCGCTTCAAACAAACTCGAGTACGTCTCGTAGTCGGTTGGAGACATCGTCCCTTTTTCGTAGTGCATTTTGGCGAAGATGCCTGTATCTTCATAAATCGAGCGGTCTTGGATGAAGCCGCCGCCGTATTGGAAAATTTTCTTCTGCTCTTTGAAGCGTTCAGCCAAGAAATAGATTTGAAGGTGGAAGCTCCAACGCTCGAAGTCATGATAGAATTTATCGAGATAAGGGTTCGTATCTACTTTCTCGAGTGAAGTGCGGAAGTTGAGGGCGTCGGCAAGTGAATTCGTGATTGTCGATTTACCGATTCCGACCATTCCACCGATCGTGATGATCGTGTCATTCGGAATGTTATATTTTTCATTCAGCGTCATTTGATTTGTGCTCCTTTAGTCAATTCTAATTCACGTTCGATCGTTGCGAGGACGTGCGTCAAATCATCCGGGTTTTGGACGAAGTCGAGCTCGTCGCCGCTAAACGAAAGAATCGTCACTTCGGGGTGTGTCGCGCGGTATGATTCGATGAACGTTTCATAATCCCGGGCGAGCTGTTCGAGGTAGTCACGAGACATATTCTCTTCTACTTCACGTCCACGCAAAGCGACGCGTTTCATCAACGTCTCGATGCTGGCGTGTAAGTAGATGACGACATCAGGCTTTGGCATATCGTGTGTCAAAATCTTATAAATTTGCTCGTATTTGTTCAAATGAGCGGGTCTCAGGGAACGGTGGGCAAAAATCAAGTTCTTGAAAATATGATAGTCCGAAACGACGGATTGCTGTTGACTCAAGTGGTGTTTGTGGATATCGTCTAGTTGCTTGAAGCGATTGCAAAGGAAGAACATCTCCGTTTGGAAGCTCCATTCGTCGATATCTTCATAAAACTTGCCGAGAAACGGATTCTCTTCTACAATTTCATTCAGCATCTGCATTGAAAAGTGCTGACTGATGATATGGGCCAGTGACGTTTTCCCGACACCAATCGGTCCCTCTACCGTTATAAACATATGATGTCATCCTCCATTATCCAAAGTGCAAGTTCCATTCTAGCATACAATGAAGTGGATAGGGCGAGCGAAATGATTTTCATTTTTTTTCATAATAAGTGATCAGAAACGGAGTGTGTATATGGAACGAGATGAACGATTTATGAGGCTCGCCATTGAAGAGGCAAGGAAGGCGGAAGCAATCGGCGAAGTCCCGATCGGATGCGTAATCGTAAAAGATGATAAGGTCATTGCCGTCGGCCATAATCGCCGAGAAACCGACTTGTTGGCAGCGGCACATGCCGAAATGATTGCGATTGAACAGGCGAACCGGACGCTCGGCAACTGGCGTTTAGAGGACTGCGAACTGTTCGTCACGTTAGAGCCTTGTCCGATGTGTGCAGGGGCCATCGTGCTGTCTCGTGTGAAGCGTGTCATCTTTGGCGCCCACGATCCGAAAGGCGGATGTTGCGGGACGCTCATGAACCTTGTTCAAGACGAACGCTTCAACCACCAAGCCGAAGTAACTGAAAATGTTTTAGCAGAAGAGTGTGGCGAGTTGCTGACGGTGTTCTTCCGAAACCTTAGAGAACGGAAGAAGCAGGCGCGGCTTGAACAGAGAGGTTGCAACCCATCTGATTAAACAGTATAATGTAATAGCACTCAACGAAGTGCCTAACTTCATTTACCCATTTGCCGTGCTAGGCGGGGAGGTAGCGGTGCCCTGTAACTCGCAATCCGCTATAGCGAGACTGAATTCCGATTCGAGGGAGTGCATTGGTGTGGCCTGTCCTCGTGTAAGTGGCGTTGACGTCTGAGTCCTGCGCAACGGTCACCCATGAACCAGGTCAGGTCCGGAAGGAAGCAGCCTTAAGTGGTGACGTACCGTGTGCCGCAGGGGTGCTTGGGCCGAGCAAACTGCATGAGTAACGCACATTGACGTGCTTTCAGAAATCGGTGCGCGGCAGATTTATTTAATAACTTCAATCTACGGCCCCAGGGTTGTAGATTTTTTTGTATGATGAAATAGAGAATGTAAGGAAGAAAGGAGGCGGGGACATGGCGTATCAAGCGTTGTATCGGGTCTATCGTCCACAGTCGTTCCAAGAGGTTGTCGGTCAAGTTCATATTACACGCACGATTCAAAATGCGTTACTTGAGGAACGGATGTCACATGCCTATTTGTTCTCGGGTCCACGAGGGACCGGAAAGACAAGTTTGGCCAAAATCATCGCCAAAGCCATCAACTGCGAGACGGCGCCTACGCGTGAACCGTGTAATACGTGCCCGACTTGTATCGCAATCACGGAAGGGACGAGCCCGGACGTATTCGAGATTGATGCTGCTTCAAATAACGGGGTCGACGAGATTCGAGAAATTCGGGATAAGGTCAAGTATCCGCCTTCTCAAGCTCGCTTCAAAGTGTACATCATTGATGAAGTGCACATGCTTTCGACAGGGGCGTTCAACGCCTTATTGAAAACGTTGGAAGAACCGCCAGCGCATGCCATCTTTATTTTGGCGACGACAGAGCCTCATAAAATTCCGGCGACCATCATCTCGCGTTGTCAGCGCTTTGATGTGAAACGGCATGAAGTCGGACAATTGCAAACACGTATGGCATATATCTTGAACGATCAAGATTATGACTATGATCCAGAGGCGCTCAAGCTGATTGCCCGTGCTGCCGACGGTGGGATGCGCGATGCACTCAGCCTACTCGATCAAGCGCTCGCTTTTAGCGATGGTCGTTTGACGGAAGATGCTGTGCTAGAAGTGACAGGCGCGGTGACGGATGATGCCCTGCTCGATATGGCTTACGGCTTGCAACAAAAGCAACTCGATCAAATTTTAAGTACGTTAGAGACGATGCTTCGGGAAGGTAAGGATTTGAAGCGATTCATTGAAGATCTCGTATTCGTTCATCGTGATGCCTTACTATTAAAGGCTTCACCGCAAGCGGTTGATTTACTAGAACGTGCCCGTCCGACAGAGACATTCCGACAATTTGTTGAAGCGACGTCGACGGATGAACTGTTCCAAGTAATCGAAGAGTTGAATGATTGCCAGCAACAGATGCGGCTATCGAATCATCCGAAGGTTTTGGTAGAGTTAACGTTTATCCGTATCGCTGAACAAGGGCGGACGATGACAGAGCAGATGAAACAACTTCAAGAGCAAGTCCGTGAGCTGAGTCGCGAATTGAGCGAGGTTAAAAAGACAGGAGTTCCTGCCGCAGAAGCGACAGCTGAGAAACCTAAAGTTGCCAAACGGACCCAGATTCGGGTCCCGAAAGAACGAATTCGTCAGTTGTTGCAACGAGCGGAACGACAGCATCTAAATGCGATCCGTGATAGCTGGGAAGATATCATGGGAAATATTCGTACGCAGGATGGTCCAATTTTTGCACTGTTCTATGAGAGTGAAGCTGTGCTTTGTGCTAGTGACACCTTACTGGTACAATTTAAAGATGGGATGACGTGGCATTACGAGCAGGTTAGCTCGAACGGTCGCACGCGAGATGTGATTGAACAAGCCTTGTTTGAGGTGACGGGAATTCGTCGAGAAATCATGGCTGTACTGGAGACCGATTGGGTTGAGTTGAAGAATGAGTTCATCCTTCGTAAACAAGCTGAACGTTCGGATCATAATGAAGAGGAAGTGGTTGAAGAAGATCCACTTGTCTCAAAGGCCGTCGAGCGTTTCGGTGACGTCGTTGAAATTGAAGAAGTATAAAAGGAGGCGCTCTACATGCGTGGAATGGGAAACATGAATAACATGATGAAGCAAATGCAGAAAATGCAAAAAGATATGGCGAAAGCTCAAGAAGAACTGAAAGACTTAACTGTTGAAGGTACGGCAGGAGGCGGCATGGTAAAAGTCGTCGTCAGTGGACATAAAGAAGTACTAGATGTCATCATCGCTGAAGATGCTGTTGATCCAGATGACGTCGAAATGTTGCAGGATCTTGTGTTAGCAGCGGTTAACGATGGGATGAAGCAAGCTGATCAACTCGTTAATGACAAAATGGGACGTTTCACGCAAGGGATGAACCTTCCAGGCTTTTAAGTGAAGAAAGGAAAGATGTGAGTTGCAATACCCTGAAGCGATCGGACGTTTGATTGAAAGCTTTACCAAATTGCCGGGCATTGGTCCGAAAACTGCCATACGTCTAGCGTTCCACGTGTTAGATATGGAAGAAGACGATGTGTTGACGTTCGCTAAAGCGCTTGTTAGTGCTAAGCGTGATATTAAATATTGTACGGTATGCGGACACATTACAGATGTTGATCCATGCGCAATTTGTACGGATTCTCATCGTGATGAGACGGTAGTCTGTGTTGTTCAAGATTCTAGAGATGTGATTGCGATGGAGAAGATGCGGGAGTATCGTGGGAAGTACCATGTCTTGCATGGGGCGATTAGT
>NZ_CP101462.1:45000-90000 GCF_024362205.1 Exiguobacterium aurantiacum
AAGGTTTCCTGAGGAAGGCTCGTCCGCTCAGGGTTAGTCTGGACCTAAGCCGAGGCCGAAAGGCGTAGGCGATGGACAACAGGTTGATATTCCTGTACCGCCGTACCACCGTTTGAACGATGGGGGGACGCAGAAGGATAAGGTAACCGTGCGACTGGAAGTGCACGGACAAGCAGCGAGGCCGTCGGGTTGGCAAATCCGCCCGACACACAAGGCTGAGCTGTGACGTGGAGCCCGTAGGGCGAAGTACCGGATTTCACGCTGCCAAGAAAAGCCTCTAGTAAGGAGGTCGGCGCCAGTACCGTAAACCGACACAGGTAGGCGAGATGAGAATTCTAAGACGCGCGGGATAACTCTCGTTAAGGAACTCGGCAAAATGGTCCCGTAACTTCGGGAGAAGGGACGCTTATGGCAACATAAGCCGCAGTGAATAGGCCCAAACGACTGTTTAGCAAAAACACAGGTCTCTGCTAAATCGCAAGATGAAGTATAGGGGCTGACGCCTGCCCGGTGCTGGAAGGTTAAGGGGATGTGTCATCGCAAGAGAAGCACTGAACCGAAGCCCCAGTAAACGGCGGCCGTAACTATAACGGTCCTAAGGTAGCGAAATTCCTTGTCGGGTAAGTTCCGACCCGCACGAAAGGCGTAACGATTTGGGCACTGTCTCAACGAGAGACCCGGTGAAATCATAGTACCTGTGAAGATGCAGGTTACCCGCGACAGGACGGAAAGACCCCATGGAGCTTTACTACAGCCTGATATTGAGGCTTTGTACGCGATGTACAGGATAGGTGGGAGTTTGTGAAGCCGGAGCGCCAGCTTCGGTGGAGACACCCTTGGGATACCACCCTTTGCGTATAGAGTCTCTAACTCGCAGCCGTGATCCGGCTGGAGGACCGTGTCAGGTGGGTAGTTTGACTGGGGCGGTCGCCTCCTAAACAGTAACGGAGGCGCCCAAAGGTTCCCTCAGAATGGTTGGAAATCATTCGAAGAGTGCAAAGGCAGAAGGGAGCTTGACTGCGAGACCTACAAGTCGAGCAGGGACGAAAGTCGGGCTTAGTGATCCGGTGGTTCCGCATGGAAGGGCCATCGCTCAACGGATAAAAGCTACCCTGGGGATAACAGGCTGATCTCCCCCAAGAGTCCACATCGACGGGGAGGTTTGGCACCTCGATGTCGGCTCATCGCATCCTGGGGCTGGAGTAGGTCCCAAGGGTTGGGCTGTTCGCCCATTAAAGCGGTACGCGAGCTGGGTTCAGAACGTCGTGAGACAGTTCGGTCCCTATCCGTCGTGGGCGCAGGAAATTTGAGGAGAGCTGTCCTTAGTACGAGAGGACCGGGATGGACGCACCGCTGGTGTACCAGTTGTTCCGCCAGGAGCATCGCTGGGTAGCTACGTGCGGACGGGATAAGTGCTGAAAGCATCTAAGCATGAAGCCCCCTCCGAGATGAGATTTCCCTTTGAGCAATCAAGAAAGACCCCTCAGAGACGATGAGGTAGATAGGTCATGGGTGGAAGCACGGCGACGTGTGGAGCTGAATGATACTAATCGGTCGAGGCTTTGATCTAGTCTAACGGTTTGAGTGAATTGATGAGTCTTCAGTTTTCAGGGAACAACCCTTGAAACGTATTGACACGCCCCCGGGGCGGTGTTAATATTCTTTTGTCTGGTGGCGATAGCGAAGCGGCCACACCCGTTCCCATGCCGAACACGGAAGTTAAGCGCTTCAGCGCCGAAAGTAGTTGGGGGTCTCCCCCTGTGAGGATAGGACGTTGCCAGGCCAACGCGAAAGACGATCAAGCATCCGCTTGGTCGTCTCTTTTTGTATATTTAAGTCGCATTCATTTCGGATAGGAAGGTTGCCTATATGACTCGAAAACCTAAACATAATCCTTTTACATTTATGGAAACGCTTGAGCAACATGTGCGAGAAGGACGGGTCTCTTTTCATGTACCTGGCCATCATAACGGAACGGTAAAAGATGAGAAACTTCCGACGGCGTTCCAAAAAATTATGCCATATGACTTAACGGAGCTTGGGCACTTGGACGATTTACATCATGCTGAAGGCATCATTTTAGAAGGTGAAAAGGCATTGGGCTCCCTTTATCAGAGTAAAAGTAAATGGTTAGTAAATGGTTCTACGGTTGGGAACTGGAGCCTCTTGGCAGCAACCGTAAAGCGTGGAGAGCGAGTGTACGTACAACGAAATTCCCACAAGTCTGTTTGGAACGCCATTGAGTGGCTCGGTCTAGAACCAATCTTACTCACACCCGAACTAGATAGAGGAAGTAGTTTACCTACTGTCATCGCATTGGAAACAATTCAGGACGCTGTCACGAAGTACCCGGGAGGGAAAGCTCTTCTTCTGACTTCGCCTACTTATTATGGGGACATGGCGAACATCCCGCAAATTAGTGCTTTCTTACGTCCGTTGAGTATTCATCTACTAGTAGATGAAGCACATGGAGCTCATTTGATTCATCCTACATTCCCAAAGCGGTCAGCCATCTTTGAAGGGGCTAGTGCCGTCGTACAATCAGCGCACAAGACGTTGCCCGCTCTCACGATGGGAGCATGGATCCATTATAAAGAAGAGATCGATGAAAAGCGTTTGCTCCACGCACTTTCGTCTTTCCAAACGTCCAGCCCGTCTTACTTGATTATGGCCTCGCTGGATTACGCTAGAGAGTACCTCGAGAACTTGAGTGAACGAGATTGGTCACATATTCAAACGAGTCATTTTGCATTCATAATGGAAATGAGGCGAGCTGGGTTTTCAATCAAAGTGGGCGATGACTTCACCAAGATGACTGTGTTAACATATCCGAAAAATGGCCTCGTCTTTAGTCGACATTTAGCGTCAATCGGCATTGATGTGGAACTAGCTGCAGATGATCACGTGTTATTCTGCTTGCCGTTAAGGGAATTAAAAAGCCAAGAGATTCAGCATTGGGTCAAACTGATTAAAAATGCATCGCAACACGTTCCGCTTATCGTCGAAGATGAGACAATCTATCCTTATCCGATGACCGAACGCGTGTCGTTGCTGCATACTATATCGGATGACGCCGATATTGCTCGTCTATCGTTTGAGCAAGCGATTGGTTCTGTTGCTGCAGAGACCGTTATTCCGTATCCGCCGGGAATTCCATGGATTCTAAGAGGAGAAGTCATCACAGATGAGAAAATCCGAGTTTTGAATGAATGGATTTCATTAGGACGGAACCTGCAAGCAAGTAGACATGTTATGATGAAACAAATTGATGTTATCGTAGAGGAGTTTTAAGCGTGAAAGGTATGTTTATTACTGTGGAAGGACCAGATGGTTCGGGAAAAACAACACAGCTGCAATTGTTAGTTCAATCATTAACTGATCAAGGGTATGAAGTGGTCGTTACCCGAGAGCCAGGGGGAACGAAGGTCGGAAATAGTATTCGCGACGTTTTATTGTCTCCAGAACACGACGAGATGACCCCTCGAGTTGAAATGATGTTATATGCTGCATCCCGAGCTCAAAACGTTGATCAAGTGATTCGACCGGCCCTCCACCGCGGAGCAGTGGTCGTATGCGATCGATTTGTCGACGCCTCGGTTGCTTATCAAGGTTATGGACTCCAATATGATTTGTCGCAAATTTTGTCGTTAAACGAGTGGGCGACAGCTGGGATCAAACCAGACTTGACGTTCCTCTTTGACTTGACTCCTGATCAAGCGAGCCATCGTATGAAAGATAGAGGTCAATTAGACCGAATCGAGAGCCGTGATGAGTCTTTCCATCAACGCGTATACGAAGGCTTTCAAAAATTATTAGAGCAGCATCCAGAACGAATGGTTCGCATTGACGCGAACGCCACGATTGAAACGATTCAGGATGAAGTTTTAGATATTACATTAGAACGATTAAAAGAAAGAGGAGTGATGCAATGATGAAGATGGTAATCGCGATTGTACATGATAAGGATAGTGCCCGCTTGTCAGATGCTTTAATTGAAGAGGACTTCCGCGCCACGAAATTAGCCACAACGGGAGGTTTTTTGAAAGAGGGAAACACCACGTTTATGATCGGTGTACCGAAAGAACGCTTAGATGATCTCCTCGCTTTAATCAAATCAAATTGCTCGAGCCGAGATCAAATGATCACGCCGATTTCACCGATGGGCGGACACGCCGATTCATACATTCCGTATCCTGTGGAAGTCCAAGTTGGTGGAGCGACTGTGTTCGTCTTGCCGATTGAAGGATTCCATCAGTTTTAATGGGAACGGTCACGAATATGAGCTTTAAAGAGTTAACGAAATCTCAAACGGTTATCGCCAAAGTGATTGAAAACTCCATCGTCGCTCAAAAGGTCGGTCATGCATATATTTTTTCGGGAGACTATGAACCGTACTTGATTGAAACGGCACAGCTGTTTGCGAAATCGCTTTTTTGTGAGTCACCGGACGGGGTAGAGCCATGTGGCAACTGTCGAAACTGTAGACGGATGGATTCAGGGAACCTTGTCGACTACATGGAGGTCGAACCGGACGGGGCCAGCATCAAGAAAGAACAGGTGCAACAGTTATTGAGTGACTTGTCTTTACGTGGTGCAGAAGGAGATCGTCAAGTATACGTCATCCATCAAGCCCATAAAATGACGCCTCAGGCGGCTAACAGTCTCTTAAAATTCTTTGAAGAGCCTGGTGTGGGGAAGCTAGCCATCTTGGTCACAACCCAGCCCCAACTCCTATTACCGACAATCCGTTCGCGGGCGCAGCATTTAGTGTTTCGCCCGATTGATCGAGAGCGACTTGTAGAAACATTAGTGACAGAAACCCAGTGTACAAGCGATTTGGCACGTCTTGCCTTACAGACATATCCGAAATGGGAAGATGCGCGTGAGGCGCTTCACAACGACTGGTTTGTACAGGCGTATGGGCTAGTGGTACAATTAGTTGAAGTATTGACAAAACGCCCGCAAGAATTACTCTTATTCGCCCAGGAAAAATGGCTTGGCCATTTCAAAGGACGGAATGAGTTGCGCGTCGGTCTCGAGTTGTTCGAAAACTGGTTGGAGCAAGCGCTCCATTTCAAAGTACGAACAGATTATGTCCCGGAATTATTTACGAAAGAACAAGCGCTTTATACCGCGTTTGTTAAAGATCGTCCGGTGCATAAAATCGTCCATGCCATTGAATATGTTCATGAAGCGATTCGACGGCTGGAGGCAAACGTCAATCCTCAATTAACGTTCGAACGGTTAACGTTCGATTTGCAGAAAGGATAGGAGAGCGTGCTTGAAGTAGTTGGAGTCCGTTTTAAAGAAGCGGGAAAAATCTATTACTTTTCACCAGGCGAAGCAACGCTTGAACGTGGGGACCATGTCATCGTAGAGACGGTACGAGGCATCGAATACGGTGAAATCGTCCAAGTTGGGAAACAACTAGGTGAAGACGAAGTGGTTTTACCGCTAAAGACAATCCTTCGTGTCGCTGATTCAAAAGATGCCCAAATCGTCCAAGATAATCGATTGGCCGCTTTTGACGCTCACGCCGTCTGTGAAGAAAAAATTCGTGAACATCGACTTGAGATGAAGTTAGTAGATGTTGAGTATACATTTGATCGTAATAAAGTCATCTTTTATTTCACGGCAGAAGGCCGTGTTGATTTCCGTGAACTCGTCAAAGATTTGGCGAGCGTGTTTCGGACTCGAATCGAACTTCGTCAAATCGGAGTTCGGGACGAAGCGAAACTGTTGAGCGGAATCGGACCTTGTGGTCGTGTATTGTGTTGCTCCTCGTTCTTAGGGGAATTTGAACCGGTATCCATTAAGATGGCCAAGGATCAGAACCTATCCTTGAACCCGAACAAGATCTCCGGTGTATGCGGTCGTCTCATGTGCTGTCTGAAATACGAGAACGATACGTATGAAGAATTAAAGCGGGATTTGCCAGACGTCGGAAAACGAATCAAAATTCCAGAAGGTGACGGACGTGTCATCGGTCTCAATATCTTGGATCAATTGATTCAAGTCGAGTTGAATGATCGGACCCGTGTTGTGACGTATACAATCGACGAACTCGTCGAAGTCGGTGCAGTCAAACGAAAACCGTCGAAACAGTGATGGGGTGCTGAGCAGTGGAAAGAATGGATAAAAAGGAAGTCATGATGCGGGTCGATGCGATCGAGCAACAGATGCAATTGTTGACGGAGCATTTAGGGGTGCTCAAAGAGCAACTCGCCTATTTGCTCGAAGAAAACCAACATATGTATCTTGAGAACCATCATCTGCGCGAAAAAGTAGAACAACTCGCAGAAGTCGAGACACCTGACGGGGATCCTCAAATTGCCTTGTCCGGGAAAGGGCAAAATAACTTGGCGGCGTTATACCAAGAAGGGTTTCATATCTGCAATTTGCACTATGGACAAGTCAGAAAAGACGGAGACTGTCTCTTCTGCATGTCGATGCTAAATAAACATTAATAAGGGGCGATAGACGGGGTATACACCCGTCCGTCGCCTTTGTACGTTATGTAGGAGGGAAATGGCGTGACTGTAAAACAAGGTGAACGTCTTGACGATTTGTTGGGACGTCCCGGAAAGATCATTCAAAGTGATGAAGTGTTCTCATTTTCATTGGATGCGGTGTTACTCGCCGAATTTGTGTGGGTCCCGATTCAAAAAGGGAAGCTCGTCGATTTATGTGCCGGTACCGGGGCGATTCCGCTCTTTTTGTCATATCGGACGAAAGGGACCATCACAGGCGTTGAAATCCAGCCTCGTCTCGTTGATATGGCAAATCGAAGCATTGCCGTCAACAATTTAGACGACAGGCTTCAAATCGTTGAAGGTGACGTGAAAAATGCGGCCAGCGTATTAGGACATGCTCGTTATGATGTCGTCACATGCAATCCACCTTATTTTTTGGCGAACGAGACCTCGCTCCGTAATCAAAGTGAGCATCACACGATTGCGCGTCATGAAGTGCTCTGCACGTTAGAAGACTGTATCCGTTCAGCCAGTCAACTCGTCAAACCGGGAGGGAAAGTAGCCTTCGTCCATCGGCCGGAGCGACTACTCGATATTTTAACGCTTATGCGGGCGTATCGGATTGAACCGAAACGAATGCAACTCGTTTATCCAAAACAAGGCCGGGACGCGAATACACTTTTAATAGAGGGGTCAAAAGATGGAAAAGCAGGACTCACAATCTTACCTCCGTTTGTCGTTTATGAGGAAGATGATACGTACACGAGTGACATGCGGGCAATCCTCGATGCGTAAACACTACGCGTACATCCTTGAGTGTCAGGACGGCACGTATTACACCGGATATACGACGAATGTGGAGAAACGGATTGAGACGCATAATGCAGGGAAAGGTGCGAAATACACGCGAGCCCGTCTCCCGGTGAGGTTACGGTACTTCAAATCGTTTGAGACGAAGCGTGCGGCCATGCAATACGAATGGTCCATCAAACAACTCACACGGGCTCAAAAACAGCAATTGATGGAGGGGACGAGTAATGAACTCACAGAAAAGTTATCAGACTGACGGACCCACGCTCTACGTTGTGCCGACGCCAATCGGAAACTTAGAAGATATGACGTACCGAGCGGTTCGAATTCTAGGGGAAGTGGATTTGATTGCGGCCGAAGATACGCGGCAAACGATGAAACTCTGTCGCCATTTCGGCATTGAGACGAAACTTGTCAGCTACCATGAGCACAATAAGCACGTGAGTGGCCCTCGTTTAATCGAAGATATCGAGGCGGGCAAGTCAGTGGCCGTCGTTTCAGACGCGGGCATGCCGGGTATCTCGGACCCTGGGAGTGACCTCGTACGGTTGGCCATCGCGGCGAAGCTCCCCGTCGTCGTCCTACCGGGTGCGAATGCGGCACTCACGGCGCTTGTCGCTTCGGGTCTTGCGACCGAGCGGTTCTTGTACTACGGTTTTTTACCACGTAAAAAGAAGGAACGTCTCGACGTATTGACTTCGTTGCAATACGAGCCGGGTACGATCATCTTTTACGAGGCACCGCATCGGTTGAAAGAAATGTTAACCGGGATTCAAAACGTGTTCGGTAATCGGCAACTCGTTCTCGGACGAGAGTTGACGAAAACGTTTGAAGAGTTTTTACGCGGGACGGTAGACGAAGCGCTTGTCTGGTGTGAAGGCGAGATACGTGGTGAGTTTGTCGTCATGGTGGAAGGATCGACGGAAATGGCACCGACGCACGACTGGTGGGAGGCGCTATCGCCGCTCGAACACGTCGATCGTTACATTGAGGACGGATTGAAACCGAATGCGGCCATCAAACAAGCCGCTAAAGAACGGGGCTTGTCGCGTAGCGAGGTTTACGACGCCTATCATCAAGTCGATAAAAAAGAGTAAGCAAGGAATCCCTTGCTTACTCTTCGCTGTAATAGTTTTCGAGCATGTTTTTCAACTCGACGAGAACGCGTTGTGCGCCTTCTGGTGAAAGGATCAATTTACCGTCAGCCAACTTGAAGTTGTCATCCGATACTTCGCCCGTCACTTGGCAAGTCATGTTCGGTTTGTATTTTTTCAACACGATTTGCTCGTTGTCGACGTAGATTTCAAGTGCGTCTTTCTCCGCGATCCCGAGTGTGCGGCGCAATTCGATTGGAATGACGACACGACCGAGCTCATCCACTTTCCGTACGATACCTGTAGATTTCATTTTGTGTTTCCTCCTCCAATGGTGTCGAAATCTCTTGGTGACATGAGTCGTCAAAATTCGACAATGTTACTACAGCAAAAAGCATACTAAACTTTCCAATTGCAGTCAACTGCTTACTATTGGAAATCTACATTTTCGAAAAATGACGATGTAGGAGCGATATATACCTAAAATTCCCCGAAAGTTAGGACCTGAAACAAAGAAAGGGTTTTTTTGGAACATATTTTATGAGATAACAACAAAAAAATTCCAAACAATTGGTTTGGAAATTCTTTTGTCGAACCGTGTATAATGGAAATTGCAAATGTCGAAAGGATGGAGAACATACAATGGCGAAGCCTACTTTTTATATTACGACTCCGATTTACTATCCGAGTGCCAAACTACACATCGGTCATGCTTATACGACGGTGGCCGGCGATGCGATCGCGCGCTATAAGCGTTTGAAAGGATTTGACGTTCGTTATTTGACTGGGACAGACGAGCACGGTCAAAAAATTCAAGAAAAAGCGAAAGAAGCTGGTGTGACACCGCAAGCGTTCGTGGATGAAGTCGTCAAAGACATTAAAGTGTTATGGGACCGTCTCGAAATCTCATACGACGATTACATCCGTACAACAGACGCACGCCACAAAGCCGTCGTCGAGCACGTGTTCGAGACGCTTCTTAAAAATGATGATATTTATCTCGGGGAGTATGAAGGCTGGTATTCGATTCCGGATGAGACGTATTACACGGAGTCTCAGCTCATCGATGGGAAGAGCCCAGACAGTGGTCACCCGGTCGAACTCGTGCGTGAAGAGTGTTACTTCTTCCGTCTCAGCAAGTATGCGGATCGTTTGATCGAGTACTTCGAATCGCACCCTGACTTCATCTTGCCAGAATCGCGCAAAACCGAGATGATCAACAACTTCTTGAAGCCAGGCCTTCAAGATTTGGCTGTCTCACGGACGACGTTTGACTGGGGTGTACAAGTCCCATCGAACCCGAAACACGTCGTCTACGTGTGGGTCGATGCCCTCACGAACTATATCTCCGCCCTCGGCTACGGATCGGACAACGACGAGTTATTCAACCGTTATTGGCCAGCCGACGTCCATTTGGTCGGGAAAGAGATCGTCCGATTCCATACGATCATTTGGCCGGCGTTGCTCATGGCGCTTGACTTGCCGTTGCCGAAGCAAGTTTTCGCGCATGGTTGGTTGCTCATGAAAGACGGCAAAATGTCGAAATCAAAAGGCAACGTCGTCGACCCGATCCCACTCATCGACCGTTACGGACTCGACTCGCTCCGTTACTACCTTCTTCGTGAAGTTCCATTCGGAGCAGATGGCACGTTCACACCGGAAGCGTTCGTCGATCGCTTGAACTTCGACCTCGCGAACGACCTCGGGAACTTGCTTAACCGGACCGTGGCCATGATTAAGAAGTATTTTGATGGCGAGATCCCTGCATATGCGGGCAATGTGACGGAGTTTGATGCCTCGCTGCTTCAAGTCGTCAACGAGACGACAGAGAAGACGGAAGCTGCCATGGAGCACATGGAGTTTTCAGTGGCGCTAACAAGCATTTGGCAACTCGTCAGCCGTGCCAACAAGTACATTGACGAGACACAACCGTGGGTGCTGGCGAAAGACGAAACGAAACGGAACGAACTGGCGTCGGTGATGACTCACCTTGCCGGCGTACTCCGTCACGTCGCGGTCATGATTCAACCGTTCATGACACGGGCGCCAAAAGAGATGTTCCGTCAGCTCGGTCTCGAAGGAGAAGATATGTCATGGGAAGCGCTCGATACGTTCGCGGCATTCGATGGAGCCGTCGTCACAGACGGAACACCGATTTTCCCGCGTCGTGACGTTAAAGAAGAAGTTGATGCGATTCAAGAGATGATGCGTCAAGCGTCGCAAGCACGTGTCGAAGAAGCTGAAGCGGAAGCGGGCGACGTCGAAGATGAGGACGTGCGTCCGGAAATCACGATTGACGTCTTTGACCAAGTCGAGTTCCGTGTCGGTCAAATCGTCGAAGCCGATAAAATCAAGAAGGCGAAGAAGTTGTTGAAACTTCAAGTCGACATGGGCGGAGAAAAACGCCAAATCGTCTCGGGCATCGCGGAATGGTATGCGCCGGAGGACTTAGTCGGCAAGAAGGTCATCGTCGTCGCCAACTTGAAGCCGGTCAAACTGCGTGGCGAATTGTCACAAGGGATGATTCTAGCAGCGGACAAAGACGGCAAGCTCGAACTTGCGACCGTATCTGAGAATATGCCGAACGGGGCCATCGTCAAATAATCGTTTGGGGGAGACTTCGGTCTCCCTCTTTGTCTATACAAGGAGGAACCAACATGTTGATTGATACACATACCCATATCAATGCCGAGCAGTTCAATGAAGACGTCGAAGCGACGATTGAACGGGCTCGTGCCGCTGGCGTTTCCCCGATGCTCGTCGTCGGGTTCGATAATCCGACGATCACGCGTGCCATCGAGCTCGCGGAAACATATGAAGACATTTACGCGATCGTCGGTTGGCACCCGGTCGATGCCGTCGATTGCACGGAGGCCGACTTGGCCAGAATCGAGACATTGATGGACCATCCGAAAGTGATGGCGCTCGGAGAAATCGGACTCGACTACCACTGGGACAAATCGCCGAAAGACATCCAACAACGCGTGTTCCGGCAGCAAATCGCCATCGCAAAACGGACGAATATGCCAATCGTGATTCACAATCGGGAGGCGACCGCCGACGTGCTCGACATTTTAGAGGAAGAACATGCCGAAGAGGTCGGTGGCGTATTCCATAGTTACAGCATGTCCGTCGAATTGCTGGAGCGTTGTCTGCGTTTGAACTTCTATATCTCGCTCGGGGGACCGGTGACGTTTAAAAATGCGAAAGTGCCGAAATCGGTGGCGCAACAAGTTCCGCTCGATCGACTCCTCGTTGAGACGGATTGTCCGTATTTAACGCCGACACCGTTCCGTGGTAAACGGAACGAACCGGCTTATGTCACATATGTCGCCGAAGAGATTGCAGCGCTGCGGGACATGTCTTATGACGCACTTGCAGAGGCGACGACCGCTAATGCGAAGCGCCTGTTCCGTCTTCCATGATGTTCAGGCGCATCATATTGAGTATCGGTGTCGTGGCAACGGCGGTGTTCGCATATATGGCGATGCAACCGGAACCTGTCACCATCATCGATGACGGGGTGACGATGGTGCACGAGAGTCGGGGCGAGTCAGTGTTAGACGTGCTTGAAGAGACGGGGATTGTCATCGACGAGGCAGACGTCGTGACGCCGGCTTTGAGTGCGGATATCCCGCTCGACCGAGTCATTCAAATCGAGCGGGCCCGTACCGTCTCGCTGCAAATCGGTTACGGACAAATCGAGACGATTGAGACGCGTGAACGGACTGTCGAAGACGTGTTGCTTCGTTATGGAGTGAGTGTCCGTGACGGAGACGATGTGTACCCGGGTGTCCGTACCCCAATCACATCAGGCATGACTATCCGGTATCAGCCTGTCGTCGCCCTCGATGTCATTGTGGGAGACGTGGCGAAGACGGTGTATACGATGGCACAAACTGTCGAGCAGGCGCTACAGGAGGCGAATGTGACGGTTTCTGATAAAGATACCGTCGAACCAGCGCTCACGACACCGGTACGGGAAGGAATGACCATCACGGTCAACATGAGTCGAGACGTCGTGCAGTATGAGAGTCGACTCGTCCCGTTTGAAATCATTAAAGAAGAGGATGACACACTTGCGCTCGGAGAAACCGAAGTCGTTCAAGTCGGTGTGCCTGGACTCGAACGGACGCGGTATGCACTGACTGTGGAAAATGGTACAATTACAAATCGGACCGAAACGAGCGTGGAAACGCTGCGAACCGTACGCCCTCAAATCATCAAACTTGGAACGAAAGTCCCGCCTGAACGAGAGACGAACCAAGAGACAGAGCAAGAGGCGGCGGCAACGACCGAACCGTCGAGCCCGTTCCGAGAAGAAGCAGAGATTAAGATTGAAGAGACACCTCGAGCTGAAGATGCTCTAGACTTCACCTCAGCAAAACAACTTCTCGTCGAGGCGACGGCATATACAAATAATGCGGAAGACACAGTCACCTTTGACGGCAGAGTACTGACCCGAAGTGGATATGATGTGACGGACACGATTCTGTATGAAGGCATGCGAATCATCGCGGTCGATCCAGCCATTATTCCACTCGGTACTCGCGTGTACGTCGAAGGGTTTGGCATGGCGATTGCCTTGGATACAGGCAGTGCCATCAAAGGCAATAAAATCGATGTGATGATGGATTCGAAAGAAGAGGCGGTGACGTTTGGTCGTCAGCCACTTACGATTTGGGTCATCCCCAAGCAAGAGGAGAAAGAAGGAACCGATGATGCGTGAAAAGATACAAGAAGTGATTGTCGTCGAAGGTCGAGACGACACGACACGGCTACAAGAAGTATATGACGTCGACACGATTGAAACGAACGGATCAGCCGTTTCGAAGCAAACAATCGAACGAATCAAACGTGCCCAAGAGACACGGGGTGTGATTATATTGACCGACCCAGACTATCCGGGTGACCGGATTCGAGCCGTCGTCGAGGAACAAGTCAAAGGGTGCAAACACGCCTATCTCCCTCGTGCCGAAGCGAAAGATAAGCGCGGTAAAATCGGGGTCGAACATGCGTCTCCCGCAACGATTCGCCGTGTCCTTGAAGCGGTGTATGAACAGCGGGTTGAGACCGACATGCCGCTCGTCACCCGCCAGATGGTACTCGAAGCCGATTTGATTGGCGGAGCAGACGCGGCGCGGCGCCGCAAACGACTCGGTGTGTTACTGCGTATCGGGGAACCGAACGCCAAACAGTTTGTGAAGCGCGTCGAAGCGTTACGGGTCACGATTGAAGAATGGGAACGGGCACTGGCTCAGTTAGAGGAGGAAAATCATTGAAAGATATCGCCACAATTCAACGCACGAAATCAATTCTAGAACGTCACGGCTTCTCGTTTAAAAAGTCGCTCGGACAAAACTTTTTAATCGACTTAAATATTTTGAATAAAATTGTGGACGCCGCGGAGCTAGGTGAGGCGAGCGGAGTGCTCGAAATCGGTCCCGGCATCGGTTCGTTGACGGAACAGTCTGCCAAGCGGGCCCAAAAAGTCGTCGCCCTCGAAATTGACCAACGTCTGCTTCCGATTCTTGAAGACACGATGTCACCTTACCCACATGTGCACGTCATTCACGGTGATGCGCTTGAACTCGACATTCGAGACATCGTCGAGCGGGAGTTTTTTAGTCAAGGCATCGAAGATATCTCGGTCGTGGCCAATTTACCCTATTACGTGACGACCCCGATTATTATGCGCTTGCTTGAGAGCCGGATTAAGTTCCGCTCACTCGTGATGATGATTCAAAAAGAAGTAGCCGAGCGGATTGGAGCGAAGCCTGGGACGAAAGCATACGGCTCGCTCTCGATTGCGATTCAATACTACGCCGAGGCGAACGTGAGCTTTATCGTCCCGAAAAGTGTGTTCATGCCGGCCCCGAACGTCGATTCTGCGGTCATCACTTTGAAGATGCGTCCGAAACCGGCGGTCGACGTCAAAAATGAAGCATTTTTCTTCGAAATCGCCCGTGCCAGTTTCGCGCAACGTCGAAAAACCATTTTAAACAACTTGACGAATCATCTTGGGAAAGACAAAAAAATGGAAATCGAACAGTTTTTGGGTGAGGCCGGAATCGATTCAAAACGGCGAGGCGAAACGCTTTCGCTTGAAGAGTTTGCACGGTTAGCGGACACAATTTTACCACTTAAAAACAGTTGACGACCGGATAGCGAGTCGCTATAATATTAATCTTTATTTTCATTTCTGAATGTGTTATACTTGTAACAGTGAGGTGAAGCGTATGCCAAAGACGTTGCAAGAAATCAGACAGAAACTCGAATCGCATGTTGGAGAACGATTGACGTTGAAAGCAAACGGCGGTCGTAAGAAAGTCGTTACTCGGTTTGGAACGCTCGTTGAGACGTATCCTGCGGTGTTCGTCGTCAAGTTGGATGAAGATCATCATAACGTGGAACGTGTCTCATATAGCTACGCTGATGTCCTAACGGATACAGTTAAAATTGAATTCAGTAATTGATCGATAAATGAGGGGCGGATGCATTGGCAGCTGCTTCTTTTTTTGTGCGCTCGTTTACGGTACAATGGCGAACAGGAGATACATGGGAAGGGTGAACGATATGCGCACGATCAGTGTGAAAGCGCCGGCAAAAATCAATTTGACGCTCGATGTCCTCGGAAAGCGGACGGACGGCTATCATGAAGTGGAAATGGTAATGACGACAGTAGATTTATCGGACCGGTTGGAATTGACCGTGCTCGATACGGATGAGATTCGGATTCAATCCGAACATGCCTATGTACCGAATGACCACCGGAACTTGGCGTATCGTGCGGCCGAGTTATTGCGGAAGCGATTCAATATCAAACAAGGTGTCGAAATCGTATTGGATAAGCAGATTCCTGTCGCAGCAGGGTTAGCCGGCGGATCGAGCGACGCGGCAGCGACGCTTCGTGGCATGAACGAACTGTTCGACCTCGGTCTGTCGTTAGAAGAGCTGGCCGAACTCGGGGCCGCGGTCGGATCGGACGTATCGTTTTGTGTCATGGGGGGTACCGCAATCGCGCGCGGACGCGGTGAACAGTTGGAGACGATCCCGTCACCGCCCCCGTGTTACGTCGTCTTGGCGAAACCGAAAATCGGAGTATCGACGGCCGACGTCTATCGTGCCGTGGAGATGGAGAAGATTGTGCATCCGAATACTGAGGCGATGGTCACGGCGATTCGGGATCGTGATTTTGATGGCATCTGTTCACATCTCGGGAACGCCCTCGAGGCGGTCACGCTCGAACTTCATCCGGAAGTCCGCCAAATCAAAGAGACGATGCTCCACTGCGGGGCGGACGGGGTGCTCATGAGCGGTAGCGGACCAACTGTGTTTGCATTGATCGAACACGAGCAAAAAGCACATCGCGTCTATAATGGACTGAAGGGATTTTGTCCTGAAGTGTTCGTCGTTCGGATTCTCGGCAAAAAACATTGAACAAAGACGAATGAGAATGATATATTCTGTTTAGAACATTCGTCTATTATTGAAGAAGTGAAGGGGAATCCGTATGAAAATTCGTAGAAGTGGTCGTCTTGTCGATATGACCCGTTATTTGCTGGACCATCCACACCAGCTCGTGTCGTTATCAATGTTTTCGAGTCGTTATAAAGCAGCCAAGTCATCCATCAGTGAAGATTTGGTCATCGTCAGTGAAATGCTTTCGCATGATGGTACGGGAAAACTCGTCACAGTGCCAGGAGCGGCCGGTGGTGTCATGTTCATTCCAGGTTGGAGCAAAGAAAAGTCGCTCTCGATGATTGATGGCCTATGTGAACAGTTGTCGAAGCCAGAACGGTTGCTTCCAGGAGGTTATCTCTATTTGACAGACGTGCTCGGTAACCCGCGTCAAGTGAAGCCGATGGGGCAAGTGTTTGCCTCCGTGTTCGCCGATCGGAAAGTCGATGTCGTCATGACGATCGCGACGAAAGGAATTCCGCTAGCCTATGCTGTCGCCGAGCAACTTGGTGTCCCGTTCGTCATCGTTCGGTCCGATAGCCGTGTCACAGAAGGTTCGACCGTCAGCATCAACTACGTCTCCGGTTCGTCGAAGGCGATTCGCACGATGGCGCTCGCACGTCGCAGTTTGCCACGTGGTGCGAACGTGCTATTGATTGACGACTTCATGAAAGCTGGTGGAACGATTCGCGGCATGATGAGTCTGTTGAACGAGTTCGAAGCGAACCTCGCCGGTGTCGGCGTACTGATGGAAGCAGAAGGCGCCGAGAAGAAAATGGTGAGTGAATACGTCAGTTTGATGAAATTGACGAACGTCGACTCGGACGAAGGGCTCGTCACGATTTCGCGCGGAAACGTCGAACAGTTCTTAAAGTGATTGGCAAAAAAATGATTTCGTTTTATGATGAAAGGGTATTAGATTCGTACGAAGTCAATCGGTTCGCTTGGAATCATCTCAGCCTTTTAGAAAGTACACCACGGTCTAGACAACGATGAAAAGGGGATGCGAAACATGCAGATCACAGACGTAAAAATTCGCAAAGTCGCGACGGAAGGTAGAATGAAGGCACTGGCCTCCATTACACTCGACCACGAATTTGTGGTACACGACCTTCGAATCATTGAAGGGAGTACCGGTCTGTTCGTAGCGATGCCGAGCAAGCGGACGCCAGAAGGGATTTTCCGTGACATTGCTCACCCGATTAATGGAGATATGCGTCAGAAAGTCGAGGCGGCCGTTTTAGAGGCGTACGGTCAAGAGGACGTCGCCATCGCCGAGACGCAAGCCCAATATAATGCCATGAACGAGTAACATATGACAGCGGATGGGGATCCTTCCGCTGCCTTTTTACGTTTCATTGGTTACGAATAGGTACAACGGTTGAAACCGCGTCACGGTTTCGATATAGTAGATACGGTGTAAATAAGGTTTGAATGCAGAAAAAACCGAACATTTGAGTACATTACAGTCGATATGAGATAGGAGCGAATCAAGAATGGATCGTTTTGCAGTCATTTTGGCAGCAGGTAAAGGGACGCGCATGAAGTCGAAGCTTTATAAAGTACTTCATCCGGTCCTTGGAAAACCGATGGTCGAACACGTCGTCGATCAACTCGACAAAATCGGGGTCAGTCGTCAAATCGTCATCGTCGGCCATGGGGCTGAAGCGGTACAAGAGACGTTAGGCTCACGCGTGGAGTATGCGGTCCAAGAACAACAGCTCGGTACGGGCCATGCGGTACAGATGGCAGAATCTGAACTCGCAGGCAAACCCGGCGCGACCCTCGTCGTTTGCGGCGATACGCCGCTATTGACAGCGGAAACGCTCGAGGCATTGTTGGTGCATCACGAAGCGCAACAGGCCAAAGTGACCGTGTTGACTGCGATTGCTGATGATGCGACTGGATATGGCCGCGTCATCCGCGGTGAAGACGGAAACGTCACAAAAGTCGTCGAGCATAAAGATGCGTCTGACGCCGAACTAGAGATCCGTGAAATCAACACCGGAACGTATGTGTTCGATAACGAGCTCTTGTTTGATGCGTTGAAGCAAGTCGGCAACAGCAACGCTCAAGGCGAGTACTACTTGCCGGACGTCATCTCGATTGCGAAAGAAGCAGGCGAAGTCGTGGCAGCACACACGGCGCCGACATTCGATGAAACGATCGGCGTCAACGACCGCGTTGCCCTCTCACAAGCTGAGGCAGTCATGCGCAAGCGTACGAACGAACGCCTCATGCGTGAAGGTGTCACGTTCATGGATGCAGCTTCGACATACATCTCACCAGATGCGGTCATCGGTTCGGATACGATCATCTACCCAGGGACGGTCATTCTCGGGAAAACGATTATCGGTTCAGAGTGCGTGATTGGTCCGAATTCAGATATCCGCAATAGCGTCATCGAAGACGGCGCGACGGTTCGTCAATCGGTCGTGAGCGACAGCCGTGTCGGAACTGAAGCACAGGTCGGGCCGTTCGCCCACCTTCGTCAACAAGCAGTCCTCGGCGCCAATACGCGCGTCGGTAACTTCGTGGAAATCAAAAAATCAACGTTCGGAGACGGTGCGAAAGCATCACATCTCAGCTATATCGGAGATGCTTCAATCGGGGAACGTGTCAACCTCGGCTGTGGCTCGATCACGGTCAACTATGACGGAAAGAACAAGTTCGAAACGGTCGTCGAAGCCGATGCTTTCGTCGGGTGTAACGTCAACTTGATTGCTCCGGTGAAAGTCGGAAAAGGCTCGATTGTCGCAGCCGGTTCGACGATCACGGATGACGTTCCGGAGGAGGCGCTTGCGATTGCACGCGAACGCCAAACGAATAAAGAAGGTTACACGAAACGATAAGTTGCTGCCTATTATTATGGAAAACGATGGAGGAGAATCCTAAACATGTCTACTGTATATGAACGTGAAATCCGCCTATTTAGCTTAAACTCAAACCGCCCACTCGCCGAAGAGATTGCCAAGGAAATTGGCATCCCGCTCAGCGATTGCCAAGTGAAGCGGTTTAGCGACGGAGAACTTTACATCAACATCGAGGAGAGCGTACGAGGCGATGATGTGTACATCATTCAATCGACGAGCTCACCGGTGAACGAGACGCTCATGGAGTTACTCGTCATGATCGATGCGTTGAAACGGGCGTCGGTTCGGACAATCAACGTGGTCATGCCTTACTATGGCTACGCCCGCCAAGACCGCAAGGCGCGCTCGCGTGAGCCGATCACAGCGAAGCTCGTCGCTGATCTGTTGACGGTCGCAGGCGCGACACGTTTGATCACGATGGACTTGCATGCTGCTCAAATCCAAGGTTTCTTCAATATCCCAGTAGACCAATTATTAGGTGTTCCACTCATCTCGACGTATTTTGAGACAGAAGAATTCAAAGCGAAAGACATTGTCGTCGTCTCACCGGACCACGGTGGCGTCACACGTGCCCGTAAGCTTGCCGAGCGCTTGAAGGCACCGATTGCTATCATCGACAAGCGTCGCCCTGAAGCGAACGTGGCCGAAGTCATGAACATCGTTGGCAGTGTCGAAGGCAAGACGGCCATCTTGATCGATGATATCATCGACACGGCTGGAACGATCACGCTCGCGGCCGACGCCATCGTTCAAGCAGGTGCCAAAGAAGTGTACGCCTCGTGTACACACCCGGTGTTGTCTGGACCAGCGATGGAACGAATCGACAACTCGTCAATCAAGGAACTTGTTGTCTTGAACACGATCGATTTACAAGGTCGCGAATGTTCAAGCAAAATCAAGCAGATGTCGGTTGCCCGTTTGCTTGGAGAAGCGATCATGCGCGTCCACGAGCACAAATCGGTGAGCACGCTGTTCGATTAAAAAAACGAGGCCCGAAGGCGTTCGCCTTTGGGCTTTTTTGTTCAGGAGGAATAAGATGAAATGTATCGTCGGCCTCGGGAATCCAGGCAAAAAATATGAGATGACCCGTCACAACGTCGGATTTTTAGCGATTGATCGCCTCGCCGATAAACATGGGATCAAACTCGATGAAGCTAAGTTTAAAGCATTGATTGGAACGGGAAGAATCAATGGAGAACGTGTCGTCCTCGTTAAACCGCTCACCTACATGAACCTATCAGGAGAGTCGGTTCGTCCGATTTTAGATTATTATAAGATTGAGATTGATGATTTGCTCGTCATTTATGACGACTTGGACATGGTGCCGGGGAAACTTCGGTTTCGTCCGAAAGGCAGTGCCGGTGGACATAACGGCATCAAATCGCTGATTCAACATCTAGGGACCCAAGACTTCAAGCGCCTGAAACTCGGCATCGGTCGTCCGCCGCATCCGATAAAAGTCGTCGATTGGGTACTCATGAACTACCGAAAAGAAGATATGCCAGAATTGAATGATACGCTCGATCAAGCGGTGTCCGCCGCAACTGATTTTATGGACACAGAATGGATCGCGCTCATGAATCGATATAACTAAAGGGTCAACGTACCCTTTTTTGTCGTATGAGGTGGAGGAAATCAAATGAATGCTTTAGAGAAATTCATGTTGGCATTGCCTGAGACGAACGTGATTCGGGAACGGTTGCCAAAAGTCGACCGTCAACTCGTCACCGGTCTGACGACGAGTGCCAAGGCGCTCGTGTTGGCAGGTTTGGCGAAAAACTCGCCAAGGCGCCTCGTGGTCGTCACACATAACATGTATCAAGCCCAAAAAATGTATGACCAACTCGAGTCGCTCGTCGGCCCGAGTAAAACATTGCTTTATCCGATTGACGAAACGCTCGCGGGTGAACTGTCACTCACGTCGAGTCCGGAACTTCTTGCCGCGCGGATTGAAGCTCGAACACGTCTCCTTGACGAAACGGGAGGCGTCCTTGTCGTGCCACTCGGCGGGTTACGGCGCTTCATCCCAAGCCCGACGGACTGGCAGACGAGTCATTATCACATCAAACCTGGACAAGAGCTTGATTTGAAGCCATTTGCCGAGACGCTCATCACGCTCGGATATGAACGGACGGCCACCGTGACCGCGCCGGGTGAATTTTCTGTGCGCGGAAGCATTTTAGACGTCTACCCGCTCACAGAGGCACGGCCGTATCGCATTGATTTGTTTGACACCGAAGTCGATTCCATCTTTACGTTCGATGCCGAGACGCAGCGTTCGCTAGGTGTCGTCGCGGAAGCGGTCATTCCCCCGGCGACGGAGTTTATCGCATCGACAGACCAACTGAAAAAAGCTGGACAGGCACTCGAACGTCAATATGAGCGGACGCTCTCGTTGATTGAGACGGAGACGATTCGTCAAGCACTCGAGGACGGGATCGCCCGGGACATCGAACAGTTCGGTCGAGGCGAGGCGCCCGAAAAAGTTGGAAAGTACACGCCGCTGCTATATAGCTCGACACTCCTCGATTACGTCGGACCGGACGCGGTCTTGATGTTAGATGAAGTGGCACGGATTGAAGATGCTGCCGACGTGCAAGATCGCGAGGAAGCGGAATGGTTCTCGTCGCTCATCGAACGCGGGGAGTCGGTCAGCAATTACACACTCGCCGTCCCGATGCATAAAGTATTCCGTACGTTGAAACAAGTCGCGTTCTCCCTGTTGCCGTCACGACGGTCCGGGATTCCGGAGACGAACACGGTCCACCTCAGTTGTCGCCCGCTCCCGGCGTTCCACGGCCAGATGCACTTGTTGAAACAAGAAGTCGAACGTTGGCAACAAGGTGACCATCGCATCGTCTTTTTGGCAGGCGATCAAACACGGGCCGATAAAGTGGTGGCACTGCTTGACGATTATGGAATCACATCCACGTTCACAAATGTGGACGGCGAACTGTTGCCGCGTCACGTCCATGTCATGATCGGACAAATCGAAGGCGGCTTTGAACTCTCGACGAGCCGTCTCGTCGTCGTCTCCGAAGAAGAGCTGTTCAAGCGCGTCACGAAGCGGAAACGTCAGACGAAGAATTTGACGAACGCCGAACGGATTAAGAGTTATCAAGAATTAAAACCGAACGACCACGTCGTCCACATCCATCACGGGATCGGGAAGTACCTCGGGATCAAAACGATTGAAGTCGGCGGCATTCACCAAGATTACTTACATCTCGTCTACGCGGGCGACGATGCGCTGTATGTGCCTGTCGATCAAATCGATCTTGTTCAAAAGTATGTCGGGGCTGAAGGTAAAGAGCCGAAGATTTACAAACTCGGCGGGACCGAGTGGAAGAAGGTAAAATCGAAAGTCGCCAAATCGGTTGAAGACATCGCCGATGAGCTGATTAAGCTGTACGCGGCGCGTGAAGCGTCCGTTGGCTACGCGTTCCCAGGTGATGACGAAGAGATGAGCCAGTTCGAAAGCTCGTTCCCGTACGCAGAGACAGAAGACCAAGTCCGCTCCATCGCCGAAATCAAAGCCGACATGGAACGGTCACGGCCGATGGACCGTCTCCTTTGCGGCGATGTCGGTTACGGCAAGACGGAAGTGGCGATTCGAGCCGCGTTCAAAGCCGTGCTAGCCGGGAAGCAAGTCGCGTTCCTCGTCCCGACGACCGTGCTCGCGCAACAACATTACGAGACGATGCTCGAACGGTTCAGTGAATTTCCAATCAACGTCTCCGTCATGAGCCGTTTCCGCTCGAAAAGCGAGATGGCGGCGACGAAAAAAGGTCTAAAGGAAGGGACGATTGACGTCGTCGTCGGGACACACCGCGTCTTGTCGAAAGACGTCACTTTCGCCGACCTCGGGCTCGTCATCATCGATGAAGAGCAACGGTTCGGGGTCAAACATAAAGAGCGGCTCAAGCAGTTGAAGACGAACATCGACGTCTTGACGCTCACGGCGACACCGATTCCACGGACACTCCACATGTCGATGATCGGCATCCGGGACTTGTCGGTGCTCGAGACACCACCAGAGAACCGCTACCCGGTGCAGACGTACGTCATGGAATATGATGGCATCGTGTTGCGTGAGGCGCTTGAGCGCGAACTCGCACGAGGCGGGCAGGCGTTCTTTCTCTATAACCGCGTCGAAGGCATCGAACGGAAGGCCGAAGAGATTCGTGCCTTGTTACCGGAGGCACGAATCGCCACGGCGCACGGGCGGATGACCGAGACCGAACTAGAGAGCCAGCTCATCAGTTTCCTCGAAGGGGAAGCGGACGTGCTCGTCTCGACGACGATCATCGAGACCGGCATCGACATCCCGAACGTGAACACGCTCATCGTCCACGATGCGGACAAGATGGGACTGTCACAGCTGTATCAGCTGCGTGGTCGCGTCGGCCGTTCCAACCGGATCGCCTACGCCTACTTCACGTATCGGAAAGACAAGCGTTTGACGGAGGTCGCGGAGAGCCGGCTACAGGCCATCAAAGAGTTCACGGAACTCGGGAGCGGATTCAAGATCGCGATGCGCGACTTATCGATTCGCGGCGCCGGCAATCTGCTCGGGGCCCAGCAATCCGGGTTCATCGATTCGGTCGGATTCGACTTATACTCACAAATGTTGTCTGAAGCCATCGAAGAGCGGAAAGACCGGATGCGCGGTCAGGCGAAACAAGTCGTCTTCAAACCGGAGATCACGTTCCAAGCGGATGCGTACATTCCGGACGACTATTTATCGGACAGCGAATTGAAAATCGAGATGTACAAACGTTTCAAGTATGTCGATACACCAGAAGCGCTGTTCGCCCTCCAGGATGAGTTGATCGAACGGTTCGGCGAATTCCCGGAACCGGTCGCGCTCCTTATCCAACTGACGCGTCTGCGCATTTATGGCGAGATGGCAAAAGTGGCGCGCATCAAACAGTCGCCGGGCCGCATCGAGATGGTATTGTCGCTCGAATCGACGACGGCGCTCGACGTGCCGTCATTCATGGAATGGACGATGCCGCTCGGCCGGAAACTTGGTGTCGGTCAAGACAACGGCGCGCTCAAATTGTCGCTTAGCGGTCGGATGCCGGTCGTCGAACTGTTGAACGATGCCGATACTGTACTTGAAGAACTCGTGAAGAGGTTGGCGCATGCGGTCGCCAAGTAAGTTTGCAACAGGCGTCGTCTTATTTGCGCTCGCGGGCTATCTTTCAAAGTTCATCAGTTTCGCTTATCGGGTCCCTTATCAAAACATCGCCGGAGACTTCGGGTTGTATGCCTATCAAACGGTGTATCCGTTTGCCGCAATCGTCGCCTCGCTCGGCATGTATGCGATGCCGGTCGTGATTGCGAAAATCGGTGTCGGAGCCCAAGGACCGAGACGCAAGCTCGAAGTGTTGTGGGGGAGTTTCTACGTCTTGCTTGGCCTCGCCGTCATCCTTGTCGTCACGATGTGGGTGCTGGCACCGGTCATTGCCCGTCTTCTCGGGGATATGGAACTCGCCCCGACGTTACGTGTCATCAGCCTGAGTTATTTACTCATGCCGGCTTTGGCCGTGCTCCGCGGTTCGTTCCAATCGGTCGACGACTTGAGGCCGAGTGCAATCTCGCAAGTGCTCGAGAACCTCGTTCGCGTCACGGTCTTGCTCGTCGCCCTGTTGATAGGTACGCGCTTCGGACAAGATGCCTATATGCTGAGCCGCTATGCGTACGCGGCGACACTCGTCGGAGGTATTGTCGCCATCGTCATCTTATCGTTATGGGCGAAGCAGCTACGGGTCGTACCGGTCCAGCGTGCGACGTTGCGGTCTGTGCTTCGGATTTTGCTGACGACCGGCTTTGCCGTCGGCTTCGCCTCGCTCGGGATTTTATGGATGCAACTCGTCGACTCGTTCACGATCGTCAATCTGATGGGCGGAGACTATGCGGCGAAAGTCGGGAAAGGTGTGTTTGACCGAGGGTATCCGCTCGTCCAATTCGCGATTCTCTTCACGACGGCGCTCGGAATGGCGAACGTACCGAACTTGGTGCGTCATTACCGGGCCGGCCGGGTCGAGGCGACGTCTTCCGGACTCAGCTCGATGATTCGCGTGACGACGACAGTCGCGGCAGCAGCGACGATTGGCTTGATGGGCGTCATGTTCCCGTTAAATATCGCCTTATTCGAAAATGCGGCCGGGACGATGGCGCTCGTCCTACTCTCGACGAGCACGTTTGCCGCGTCGCTCGCCGTGGCGAGCATGACGTGCCTACAGGCGATTGACCGGGAACGAACGGCCGCCGTCGGCATGGTTCTCGCAATCGGTGTCAAGCTCGTCAGCAATCTGTGGCTCGTTCCTCTGTATGGCATCGAAGGGGCCGCTCTCGGGACATCGATTGCCTTTTTGACGATGGCCGCCTTCAATTTCAATCGGCTCGACCAAATCATCCCGCTCGGCCGACTCCGGTTTCGACATTATGGACGTCTCGTCAAAACGGTGGCGCCGATGGGCGTTGTCTTGCTCGGCTTGAACGTCATCGCGCTGGATCGGCTGACGGACCGTCTTGACGCCCTTGTCTGGCTCGGCTTCATGCTCGTGCTAGGGGCCGGCAGTTACGTCTGGCGGTTATGGAAAGAACAAATTTTGACGATAGACGAATGGGAAATGATTCCGTTCGGAGGTCGTCTCATCAATCTGCTAGAGAAAAAGGAGAACTGATATGAGTTACGGAATTACGGTCGTCGGTCTCGGATCCGGCGAACTCGAGCAATTGCCGCTCGGTGTGTATCGTCATTTGAAACAGCAACCGCTCGTTTGGTTGCGTACGAAAGAACATCCGGTCGTCAGCGAACTTGAGGCGGAAGGTGTGACGTTCGAATCGTTTGATGCAATTTACGAGGCGAGTGACACGTTCGAGGAAGTCTACCGACAAATCGTTGAGACGTTGCTCGAAAAAAGTGAAGAGTTGGCCATCACGTATGCCGTACCGGGTCATCCGTTCGTGGCGGAGCGGACGATCGAACTGCTCGTCGAACAAGGGGCGAACGTCACGTTCCTCGGCGGTCAGAGCTTTTTGGACGCCATGTTCCAAGCCCTGCGCATCGATCCGATCAACGGGTTCCAATTACTCGATGCGACGGCGCTCGATGTCGAACGGATTCAAGTGACCCAACACGTATTGATTGGTCAAGTGTATGACGGGTTCGTGGCCGGAGACGTGAAAGTTCAGTTGATGGAACGATATCCGGATGAGCATGTCGTCAAACTCGTGACGGCCGCCGGGACGAAACGCGAGCGGGTCAGCGAAATCCCGCTCTACGAGATGGACCGCGTGGCAGAGGTCGACAACTTGACGACGCTCTACGTGCCGCCATTGACGGATGAGTCGCATTTGGCGCGCGAGTTTTCGACGTTGAAGCACATCATCGCGACGCTCCGCGGACCGGACGGGTGCCCGTGGGACCGGAAGCAGACGCATGAATCGCTTCGCAAATATTTGCTTGAAGAAGCGTACGAATTGATTGAAGCGATCGATACGGAAGATGATGATGCGATTGTCGAAGAGCTCGGTGATGTATTGCTCCAAGTCATGCTCCACGCCCAAATCGGAGCGGATGAAGGCTATTTCGACATCCGGGACGTCATTGGCACCGTCAGTGAGAAAATGGTCCGTCGCCACCCGCATGTGTTCGGGGATGTGACGGTCGACGATGCCGATGAAGTCGTGACGAATTGGAATGCGGTTAAACAAGTGGAAAAAGGGGAAAATAGAAAGTCGCAGCTAGATGGTGTCCTCATGACGCAACCTGGGTTGATGCGGGCCGAACAATTGCAGAAGAAAGCTGCGCAAGTCGGTTTCGAATGGGACGATGTTCAAGGTGCGTTCGAGAAGTTGGAAGAAGAACTCCGCGAGTGGAGAAGTCAGCCTGAAGATGAACGAGAACTTGGCGATGTCCTGTTCTCGGTCGTCAACGTGGCGCGTTATTTCAAGTTGAACGCTGAGCAGGCGCTCGAACGGACCAATCAAAAATTTAAGAGACGATTCGAATATATCGAAGCGAACGGCTCCCTCGGAGAGATGACGCTCGACGAGATGGATCGGCTCTGGGATGAAGCGAAGGAGAAGGGATTATGAGATTAGACAAGTTTTTGAAAGTGTCCCGTTTGATTAAACGGCGCACGTTGGCGAAAGAAGTCGCCGACCAAGGGCGGATTCAATTGAACGGGCAGGTGGCAAAAGCGAGCACGGACGTCAAAGTCGGTGACGAGTTGCAAATTCGATTCGGGAACAAGCTCGTCACGGTCGTCATCGACTCGATTGCCGAGCATGCGCGTAAAGAGGACGCGAAAGAAATGTACCGCTTGCTCAAAGAAGAAAAGGTGAACAGTGGTACGGAAGCGTAAAAAAAAGGTATACTGAACGTAACAGGACAGGAGGAAGGTGATTCGATGAATGGACGTAACCCGATGGAACGCAAACAGCGGATTCGGGCTCTGGATGAACGAAGAGAACAGCTGGAAAAAGAACAGAGCCGGCGACGTATCCATCTTCGACGCCGCCTGGCTGCGGCCTCACTTCTCTTTTTGTTAATGGTTGTCTTCATCGGTCAGAGTTACTTCTCGAAAGTCGGATACGTGTCCGAGCAAGAACGGAAACAAAATGAAGCGCAAGTCGAACTTCGTGAAACGAAGGACGAACAATCAGAACTAAAAGAGCAGGTCGAGCGTTTACAAGACGAAGAATACATCGCCAATCTAGCGCGCAACGAGCTGTTGTTCTCGAAAGATGGCGAGATTATTTTTTACTTCTCACCAGAGGAATAAGTGGGTTCGTTGACCGTTGACGAATCGACTCGTATAATTGTAGGGAATCAATCAAAAAAGGAGTACATTATTTTATGTCAATTGAAGTAGGAAGCAAGGTACAAGGTAAGGTTACAGGGATTACGCATTTCGGAGCGTTCGTAGAGCTTCCAAATGGCAAAACGGGTTTGGTGCACATCAGTGAAGTGGCAGATTCTTACGTCAAAGACATCAATGAGGTCCTAACGGTCGGTCAAGAAGTGACAGTCAAAATCTTGAACGTCGAAACAGATGGCAAAATCGGGTTGTCTATCAAAAAGGCCGTCGATCGTCCTGTCAGTGAACGTCCAGAGCGCCCAGCCGGCGAGCGTTTCTCTCGTGGCCCACGCCCGGGCGGACCGGGTCAAGGTGGCCCACGCCCAGGTGGTCCAGGTCAAGGTGGCCCACGCGGTGGCGGTGGCCCACGCGGTGGCGGCGGTCCCCGTGGCGGCGGCGGACGTCGTGAAGTACGCCGTGAGCCAGAAACGTTCGATACGTTGATGAGCAAGTTCTTAAAAGACAGCGATGAGCGCTTGACGACGTTAAAACGTCAAACCGACTCAAAACGCGGTGGACGTGGAGCCAAGCGCGGGTAACCCTTCGTAAACCATCAGCTTCTACTCGTAACAATAAAGACGACGAACCACAGACTTTCACGGTCTGTGGTTTTTTGTCGTTTATTTTTTGTTATGAAAAATAACTAAAAAGGGTTGCATTTTTTCGAGGAAGCGAGCACAATAGGGAACATGAAAAAATAGTTATGTTTTATAAGTGAAAGGTGAGAAGGAAGATGAATGGATGGAAACTGTGGTTGGCGGAATGGAGAAGCATCGGGAAGAATCCTCGGGTCTGGGTCCCGATTCTCGCGGTCGCACTCGTACCGCTCATGTATGCCGGGATGTTCTTATGGGCGTTTTGGGATCCGTATGGACAGATGAAAGACTTGCCGGTGGCGATCGTGAACGAAGACCAGGGAGCGACGTTCGACGGGGAGCAACTTGCCGTCGGGGACGAACTTGTTGAGAAGTTAAAGACGTCTGAGGCGTTCGAATTTATCGAGACGACGAAACAAGAAGCCGAGTCAGGGTTGAACGATCATGACTATTACATGGCGATTGAGATCCCGGCAAACTTCTCAGAAAAAGCGACGACGGCGCTCAGTGAAGAACCTGAGAAGCTCGAACTCAAATATATCGCCAATGAATCGTATAACTTTTTAGCGGCTCAAATCGGCGGTTCCGCGATGGAGCAAGTGAAAGGTGAACTGTCGACCGAAGTCGCGAAACAGTATGTCAGTGCGATGCGTGATGGGATTCAAGATGCCGCTTCGGGTCTTGATGACGCGGCAACCGGGGCCGCGAAACTAGCGGACGGATCGCAGACGGCCGAGAACGGCGCGACCGAGTTGGCCGATGGGACTGCGCTACTCGCTTCGAAACAACGTGAATTGGCCGATGGGGCCAGTGAGTTAAACGAAGGGATCGCGCAACTCGAGGCAGGGACGACCGAGTTGGCGAACGGAAGCCAGCAAGTCTATGCAGGTAGCGCCGCCTTATCAGACGGTGCACGTCAAGTGAATGACGGGGCGTCTGCCCTTCAAGACGGAACGAGCCAACTTGTCGAAGGGACAGGCACGTTCGCCTCGAAGTTGGAGGAATTGCACAGCGGGACGGCTTCTCTCAATCAAGGCGTTCAACAACTCGCGGCCGGGATTCAGCGCTCGGAGGACGGCAGTGAGCAATTGAGTGCCGGTTCAAATGAATTGGCGGCCGCGATGACGGCGGCGAAAGAAGGAAATGCCGCCTTGATGGCAGGAGAGACGGAACTTGTGGCCGGAATCGGTCAGATGAAGACGGAAATGTTGGCCAGTCAAGATCAGTTGATGGCCCAGCTGTCAGCACTCGCTGAGGCAGGGCAACCTGCTTCACCAGAGATGCTACAGGCGATTGTGGCCCAATTGGCGGAAGGTCAAACAGCGACGGCCGCTGGATTCGATGCACTGTCCACGGGAGCGATGCGTGTGAAAGAAGGACAGGCCGCGCTCGGTGACGGATTGACGCAAGCAGAGGCTGGTGCCAATGAACTCGCTTCGGGACTGGTGACGTTACGTGACGGACAAGCCGAGCTCGCAAGCGGGGCACAGGCGTTGGCGGATGGGTCGACAAAAGTGGAACAAGGGGCGCAAACGGCAGCCGTGAGTTCGAAAGAGTTGGCTTCGGCAAGCAATCGCTTAAACGCCGGCGTCGGAGCGTTGAAAAACGGGACCGCCGAACTCGCGTCCGGCAGTACGCAGTTGACCGAGGCGACGGGCGCCTTGTCAGAGGGTAGTTCGAAACTCGCGGACGGAGCGAAGAGCGCCGGCGCGGGCACGAATACACTCGCGAACGGGGCTTTACGTTTGGCAGAGGGTGGTAAAGACCTTCAGTCAGGTAGCGACCAGCTCGCAGACGGAGTGTCCGAACTTGCGGCTGGTAACATCAAGTTACGGGACGCGCTCGCCGATGGGGCCGAAGCGGCCGCAATCGACATCCGAGACGATAACGTCGACATGATGGCCGGACCGGTCACGGTCGTCAACGACTCGATTCACAAGGTCCCGAACTACGGAACAGGTTTTGCACCGTACTTCATGTCACTCGGACTATTCGTCGGGGCTCTCTTACTCTCGATCGTCTATCCGCTGTACGATCCAGCTGGAAAGCCGAAACGCAGTCTGTCATGGCTCGTCTCAAAATCGGGTGTGTTGCTCGTCGTCGGATTTATTCAAGCGCTCGTCTTGGATGTGGCGATGGTCATGTTGCTCGGACTTGAAGTCGATGCACCGCTCCAGTTCTTCGGATTCAGTTGGCTCGTCAGCATCACGTTCCTTTTAATCGTGCAGCTGCTCGTCACGACGCTCGGAAATCCGGGCCGTTTCGTCGCCATAGTCTTATTGATTCTTCAATTGACGACGTCGGCTGGAACGTTCCCGCTCGAACTGATTCCTAGCGCCCTCCAACCGTTCAACGCCTGGTTGCCGATGACGTACACCGTCTCGGGCTATAAAGAAATCTTGTCAGCGGACGGCTGGAGCTACTTGCAACAAGCGATCATCTATTTGGTGTTCGTCTCAACCGCTTGCTTCTTCCTGCTATGGGGATATTTCCGAATTGCTTGGAAGAAAAAATATCGGCTGACGACGTCAGAAGCGTGATGCACAACGAACTGAAAATCGTGTATAGTGGATAAGACGACACTATACACGATTTTTTTGTGAAAAAACTTTTAAAAAAGAATTGACACTGACGTGGGTACTGGTTATTATAGAAAATGTGCTTAGGACACAACAATAACATGGCGGTGTAGCTCAGCTGGCTAGAGCGTACGGTTCATACCCGTGAGGTCGTGGGTTCGACTCCCTCCGCCGCTACCATTTTATTTAGGCCCGTTGGTCAAGCGGTTAAGACACCGCCCTTTCACGGCGGTAACACGGGTTCGAATCCCGTACGGGTCACTTACCTAAGCGAAAAGAAGCCATCTCACTCGAGATGGCTTCTTTTGTTATATCAAGGAGGCGGACGGATGACGAAAGTATTGGTTGCCGTGTCCGGTGGAGTCGATTCGGTCGTCTTATTGGATCGAGTCATTCGGACCGGTATGGAAGTGGGCGTGGCCCATGTCCATCATGGGTTACGTCCCGAATCAGACGAGGAATATCGGTTCGTGCAGCGTCTCGCCGCATCCTATGGGGTTCCATTTCACGGAAAGCGACTCACTTTTCCGGATGGCGGTTCGCAGGCGAGTTATCGGACGGCACGATATGCGTTCTTTGAACAGGTTATGCAGAAGTTCGGCTATACACAACTGATGACGGCCCATCACGCGGACGACCAACTCGAGACCGTCCTCATCCAACTGCAGCGTAACGTCATCGAAGTGACGGGAATTCCCGAGCGTCGTCCGTTCGCAGGAGGAGAACTCGTTCGTCCGCTCTTATCGGAACCGAAGCGGGAACTTATTGCCTATGCTAAACGATACGGACTTGAATGGCGAGAAGATGCGAGCAACGCTACGACTGAATATTTGCGCAATCAAGTGCGGCATCAGATCGTGCCCCAGCTCCTCGCGTCGCAACCGGATCTTGTTCAAGTTGTGAGCGAAACAGCTCTGCATCAACGCGAACTGTGGCGGACCCGCTACCGACAGATGGAGAATTGGATCCAGGACAACGTACGGCTCGAGATGAAAGCGTTTCACGTGAAATCGGATAACTTGATGTGTCTAAATCCTGTCGAACGATACACCGTCGGGCGCCTGCTATCAATGCGCTACGGGGTAGAGATGGGAACCGCGATCGACCGTCTGTTAACGAGTGCCCAAGGTTCTGGCCACTTCGACTTAGAGGGGCCATGGGGCCTGAGGAAACAAGACGGGCTCTTATCGTTACAGGCAACTGGTCAATCGCTCCTAGCCCCACACAAACAAGTGGTAACGACCTTCCCAGCGCATGTAGTGTTCGGGACGACGTTATTCTCACTAGACGTTGAGGATGATACGGACGGCATCCCGCTCGAGGAGATCGAGTTGCCGTTGATCATCCGCTCTGTCGAGGCTGGGGACGCGATGAAACTGTCCATCGGGACGAAAAAAGTCGCCCGCATCTTCATTGATGCAAAGATTCCGCGAGAAAAACGGCCTTTTGTCCCATTGGTAGTTGACGCAACGGGAAGGATTATCGCTATAGTAGGGGTAAGAGTTTCCGATTTTCCGGATAAGTCGGGTGCGATGTGCCCACGATTAATGGTAAAATGATGATTGTGTCGGATAAGAAAGAGGAGGATTTTAAGATGTCATTAATGAACGATATGGAGAAAGTACTGATTTCAAGTGAAGAGATTCAAGGTAAAGTGAAAGAACTCGCTACAACACTTAGCGAAGAATATAAAGAAGAGTTCCCACTCCTCGTCTGCGTGTTAAAAGGTGCGATGCCATTCATGTCAGACCTCGTCAAAGAAATGGATATCCATTTAGAAATGGATTTCATGGATGTATCGACGTATCATGGTGGAACGTCATCGACAGGTGAAGTCAAAATTGAGAAAGATTTAAATACATCTGTAGAAGGACGCGACATCTTGATTGTAGAAGATATCATTGATAGTGGACTAACGCTCGGCTATCTCGTCGACTTGCTCAAGTACCGCAAAGCCAAATCGGTCAAAATCGTGACACTTCTCGATAAACCGACGGGCCGCAAGAACGGATTGTCGGCAGATTATAGCGGATTCGTGATTCCGCACGAGTTTGTCGTCGGCTATGGTCTCGATTATGAAGAGAAATATCGTAACCTTCCGTACGTCGGTGTGCTCAAGCCGAGCATTTACGGGGGCTAACGTTTTTCTTTTGAAAATGCGTCGTGTTAAGATAAAAGAAATACCCAAAGTATACACATATACTGAATGGGCGAGAACATCGTTTCTCGGAATAGGAGGCAGAGAATGAATCGTGCAGTGAAAAACACCTTAGTTTTCGGTGTGATTTTCCTAGCCTTGATCTTGTTCCTTCAATATTTACAAAACCCGAATAGCCAGAGCGAGACGCTTACGTATTCGAAGTTCTTGGAATATGTGGAAGAAGGTCGGATTGAAACGGCAACCGTACAGGAAATTCCGGGAGCCATCTCAATCACAGGAGATCTATCAGGAGACGAAGATCAGCGTTTTGAAACGAATATCCCGGCCAACGAGGCCGAATACGCCGAAGTGCTCTCGTCACTTCGCGCGGATACCGACATCCAAATTGAAGAAGCAGAGTCGAGTGGTAGCTGGTTCAGCATCGTATTCGCGATCTTACCGTTTATCATCATCTTCATCTTATTCTTCTTCTTGCTCAACCAAGCCCAAGGTGGTGGCGGTGGTGGTCGTGTGATGAACTTCGGGAAATCGAAGGCAAAACTATACGACCAAGAGAAGCGCCGTGTGACGTTTGAAGACGTGGCCGGAGCAGACGAAGAGAAACAAGAGCTCATCGAAGTCGTTGAATTCTTGAAAGATCCTCGCAAGTTCTCGAAACTCGGGGCACGGATTCCGAAAGGTGTCTTGCTCGTCGGTCCTCCGGGAACAGGTAAGACATTGCTCGCTCGTGCAGCTGCAGGCGAAGCCGGTGTTCCATTCTTCTCAATCTCAGGTTCTGACTTCGTCGAAATGTTCGTCGGTGTCGGGGCGTCGCGTGTCCGCGACTTGTTCGAGAATGCGAAAAAGAACGCACCGTGTATCATCTTCATCGATGAAATCGATGCGGTCGGACGCCAGCGTGGTGCCGGTCTTGGTGGTGGCCATGACGAGCGTGAGCAAACGCTCAACCAATTGCTTGTCGAGATGGATGGATTCAGTGACAACGAAGGAATCATCATGATTGCCGCGACGAACCGTCCGGACATTCTTGACCCGGCCCTTCTTCGTCCAGGTCGATTTGACCGTCAAATCACGGTCGACCGTCCGGATGTGAAAGGCCGTGAAGCAGTCCTCAAAGTTCACGCCCGCAACAAACCGCTCGATTCGACAGTCGACTTGAAGTCAATCGCACAGCGGACGCCTGGATTCTCAGGGGCAGACCTTGAAAACTTATTAAACGAAGCAGCGCTCGTTGCAGCCCGGTCTGACCGTTCAGCGGTCTCGGTCGTGGATGTCGAGGAAGCGATTGACCGTGTCATCGCTGGTCCTTCTAAGAAGAGCCGCGTCATCTCGGAGAAAGAACGCCAAATCGTCGCCTATCATGAGGCGGGTCATACGATTATCGGGATTGAACTCGAGAACGCAGACGAAGTTCACAAAGTAACAATCGTTCCACGTGGGAATGCCGGTGGGTACGTCGTCATGCTTCCGAAAGAAGATCGTTACTTCATGACGAAACCTGAACTCGAAGATAAAATCGTTGGTCTCCTTGGAGGCCGCGTGGCAGAAGATGTCATCTTTGGTGAGGTATCGACAGGGGCAAGCAATGACTTCCAACGTGCGACTGGCATCGCTCGGAAGATGGTTATGGATTACGGGATGAGCGACAAGCTCGGACCGCTCCAACTTGGATCGAACCATGGAGGACAAGTCTTCCTAGGTCGCGATTTCCAAACGGAACAAAACTACTCGGATGCAATTGCACAAGATATCGATCTTGAGATCCGTGACATTATCAACCGTTGTTACGCGAAAGCGAAACAGATTTTGACGGAGCGTAAAGACGATCTCGAGCTCGTTGCGAAAACGTTGCTCGAAGTCGAGACGCTCGATTCGAAACAGATTCGTCACTTGATTAAGACGCGCGAATATCTTCCGCACGAACCGGAAGAGCCGTCTGAACCATCGAAAGATGATTCAAGCGATGAGGCGAAGAGAGATGAGGCGGCCGTCAAGCACGGACAAGTTATCGACCAGCCTGGAGTCGTTCAAGAAGCGAAGCCGGACGTTGTCCCTGAAGGCGATAAGCCGGAAGCGACACCGACGGAGCGCCCGAACAACGAATCACGGTAAGTGTAAGAGACGAATGCCCTAAATAAGGCATTCGTCTTTTTTCGTGTTATAATTCGAGCGAACTGTAATTGACAACAAAGTGAGGAACTATATCATGATTTTAGTGATCGATGTTGGGAATACAAATATTGTCCTTGGGATGTACGCTGGTGAGACACTCGTCCATCATTGGCGCATTTCGACGGACCGCACGAAAACGACCGACGAATACGGTATGCTCGTCAAGTCGCTGTTTGACCACTCGAACGTCTCGTTCGATCAGGTTGACGGCGTGATTTTGTCTTCGGTCGTTCCACCAGTCATCTTTCCGCTCGAACAGATGTCGCAACGTTATTTCAATGTCCGACCGATTGTCGTCGGTCCCGGCGTGAAAACCGGTCTCGATATTCATGTCGACAATCCGCGTGAAGTCGGTGCGGATCGCATCGTCAACGCGGTCGCTGGAATCGCCAAATATGATGGACCGCTCATCATCGTCGATTTCGGAACGGCGACGACATACTGCTATATTGATGAAAACCGCCGTTATCACGGAGGCATCATTTCGCCGGGCATCATGATCTCGGTCGAGGCACTCTATCAACGGGCGGCCAAGTTGCCGCGCATCGAGCTCGCGACACCGCCTACGGTCGTTGGGAAAAATACAATTCAAGCGATGCAGTCCGGGACGTATTACGGCTATGTCGCACAAGTCGATGGCATTGTCGGCCGCATGAAACGTGAAGTCGGAGAAGCGACCGTGATTGCCACGGGTGGTCTCGCGCGTTTGATTAGCGAGCATGCCGAGACGATTGATACCGTCGATTCATTTTTAACGCTCGATGGGCTTCGTCTCATTTATGAAAGAAACCAGAAATAAACTTAAAGGAGTTACTCGATATGATTCAACCAGAACAACAAGCATTACTTGACCAAATGAAAGGTGATTATCTCGTCCGGGCCCTTGGGTTTAACGGAGAAGTCCGAGCGTTTGCCGTCCGGACAACGAAAACGATCTTTGAAACGCAACTCCGTCACCAGACGACACCGGTCGCTTCAGCAGCGCTCGGACGCACGATGACGATCGGGACGATGATCGGTGCGATGCAAAAAGGCGCCGCTCGCGTGACGCTCAAAGTCGAAGGCGATGGACCAATCGGGAAAATCATCGTCGATGCTGATACGGCGGGAGACGTGCGCGGTTACGTGTCACATCCTCGTGTCGAAGGCGGCACGTTCGTGAATGATCACGGTTTGACGAAGCTAAAAGTTGGCGAAGTCGTCGGACGCGGTACGATTTCGGTGATTAAAGACCTCGGTTTAAAAGACTTTGTCGGCGGCTCGTCTGAGATTCAAACGGGTGAGATTAGCGAAGACTTCACGTACTACTTCGCGACGTCAGAACAAGTGCCGTCAGTCGTCGGTGCCGGTGTCCTCGTCCTCCCGGAAGATGAATCGATTCTTGCGGCAGGCGGCATCATCGTTCAATTGATGCCGGATGCGTCAGAAGAGACGATTCAAGCGCTTGAACAGGCACTCAAAACGTTCCCGCCAGTGTCGGTCCTCATCGGAGAAGAGAAGACACCGGAAGAGATGCTCCATATGCTCCTTGGCGACAGCCTCGAAGTGTTGGATCAAAAGCCGGTTCAATTCAATTGCACATGCGGTCGCGACCGTATGGAAAGCGCGATTATCGGGCTCGGTGCCGAAGAGATTCGTCACATGATTGAAGAGGATGGCGGCGCTGAAGCGGTTTGTCACTTCTGTGGCGAGAAATACCACTTCTCGGCGGAACAGTTAGAAACGATGAAACAACAAGCACGCTGACCGCTTGGCTCCAAATTGCATATTTTGAATCTGATAGGGTATGATTACAATATCGGAATAGTCGGAATTATGGAGGAGGAAATGAAATGCGTATCGTAGATTCAGTAACAGACTTGATTGGAAAGACACCGATTGTGAAGTTGAATGGATTGACTGGCGCTGAAGATGCCACGGTTTACTTGAAATTGGAGTATATGAACCCGGGCTCTAGCGTAAAAGACCGAATTGCGCTCGCTATGATTGAAGCGGCGGAACGAGAAGGGGTCTTGAAACCAGGAGATACGATTATCGAACCGACCAGTGGGAACACGGGAATCGGTCTCGCCATGGTCAGTGCGGCCAAAGGCTATAAAGCGATTTTGGTCATGCCGGAAACGATGAGCATGGAACGTCGCAATTTGCTTCGTGGCTACGGCGCCGAACTTATTTTGACGCCGGGTCCTGAAGGAATGGGCGGAGCGATTCGCCGTGCGACGGAAGAGGCTGAACAAAACGGTTATTTCCTCCCGCAGCAGTTTAACAATGAAGCCAACCCGAACGTGCACGAGATGACGACGGGACCTGAGATCGTCGACGCATTCGATGCGTCAGGTCTTCAAGTCGATGCGTTCATCGCCGGCGTCGGGACAGGTGGAACGATTACGGGAGCGGGTAAAGTGTTGAAAGCCCACTATCCGAACGTTCAAATCCTAGCGGTCGAACCGGTCGATTCACCGGTCTTGTCGGGCGGTAAACCAGGCCCGCATAAAATCCAAGGCATCGGCGCCGGGTTCATCCCGTCGATTCTCGATACGGAGATTTATGAAGGTGTCCTTCAAATCACGACCGATCAGGCGTTCGAATACGCACGTCTTGCGGCTAAGACGAACGGCGTGCTCGGAGGCATCTCGTCAGGTGCAGCCATCGCTGCCGCTGTCGATACGGCCAAACGTCTCGGCAAAGGGAAAAACGTGCTGGCGATCATCCCGTCAAACGGAGAACGCTACCTCAGCACACCACTCTATCAATTCGATGAAGAATCAGATAGCGTTCGCTCATAAGCAAAAGGCAGTTACCGGGAGACAACTTCTTTCGGTAACTGCCTTTTCTTGTGTACAATTAAAGGCATGAATCAGTGGAACGGGGGAATGTGGCATGAGACAAACGGCGTTCAAAACCATGCGCATGACAAAAGAGAAGATGTATGACACGTATATGACATTGACTGAAGGGAAGAAGCATTATGCGTGGTTAGAGAGCGGACGCGTCGGACGCTATACGATGGCCGGCATCGAGCCGTTCGCTACGCTTCACGTGAAAGATGGGGTCGGAACGTTCGTCACAGCAGAGGCGACCGAAACACTGTACGGTGAGCCGCTCGACATCGTCGAAACGGTACGAGCCCGTTACGCTACCGATCGACCAGTAGGAGCACCCCCGTTTTTCGGCGGGATGATCGGTTATGTGAGCTATGATGTGGCCCGTACGCTCGAACGTTTACCGAGGCAAGCGGCAGACGACTTGGCGACACCGGATGTCTCATTTTTATTGTTCGATGAAGTGGCGGTCTTCGATGAAGAGGAATCGCTCTTATATATGCTCGTCACGGCGGAAGACCAGGTAGAGGTGAAGCTCAATCGCTTTGCCGCCCTCTGGCGGACGGAAACGCACTATGCGTTCCCACAGGTCGCGAGTGGACCAATCGAACGCTCGCGTTCGCTGTCACAGAAAGAATTCGTCACGGCCGTGCAAAAGATTCAAGACTATATCGTCGAGGGCGATGTATTCCAGGTGAACTTGAGTGTCCGACAATCGGAACCGCTGCTCGCACACCCGCGTCACGTCTATGACACGCTCCGGAACGTGAACCCGTCTCCATATATGGGTTATTTCGCTGACGACTTTTTGACGATGGTATCGGCTTCGCCGGAACTGTTGATTGAAAAACATGGTGCCGCCATCTCGACCCGTCCGATCGCCGGAACGAGGCCAAGAGGACGGGACGAGGCCGAAGATCTGGAGCTAGCGCGTACACTGCTCGACAACGAGAAAGAGAGGGCCGAACACGTTATGCTCGTCGACCTTGAACGAAACGACTTGGGCAAAGTCGCGGCTTACGGGACGGTGCATGTCGATGAGTTGATGGTCATCGAGAAATACTCGCACGTCCAACATATCGTCTCGAACGTGCGCGGTTTGATGCGGGACGGCGTATCGGGAGCCGAAGCACTCGGTGCGATGTTCCCGGGCGGCACGATCACCGGAGCACCGAAAATCCGGACGATGGAAATCATCGAGGAACTCGAACCGGTTCGGCGCGGGATTTACACGGGTTCATACGGCTGGCTCAGTTGGGATGACGACCTCGTATTCAACATCACGATTCGGACGATGGTCGTCAAGGATGGGATTGCCCATGTCCAGGCCGGAGCCGGGATCGTGATCGATTCTGATCCGGAAGCGGAGTATGCCGAATCACTATCGAAGGCGAAGGCGCTATGGACGGCGAAAGAAATGACGGAGGCGACGGTATGATCTTACTCATCGATAACTATGACTCGTTCACATACAACTTGGTCCAATATTTTGGTGAGCTCGGTGAACAGCTCGTCGTTCGTCGTAACGATGACATCACGCTCGAGGAAATTGAAGCGCTCGCCCCGAGTTATCTCGTCATTTCACCTGGTCCGTGCACACCGAACGAGGCCGGAATCAGTATTGACGCGATTCAGGCGTTTGCCGGCCGCATCCCGATTCTCGGGGTCTGTCTCGGTCATCAAGCGATTGCTCAAGCGTTTGGCGGGAAGGTCGTTCATGCCGATCGGCTCATGCATGGGAAGACGTCAGCGATTCAGCATGACGGAAACACCCTGTTTGCCAGGATTCCGCAACAGACGATCGTGACACGCTACCATTCGCTCGCGGTCGAACGCGATTCACTGCCGTCGTGCTTGCAAGTCACGGCCGAGACGAGCCTCGGAGAAATCATGGCACTCCGGCATGAAGAGTTGCCGATTGAAGGGGTGCAGTTTCATCCAGAAGCGATTTTGACCGAACACGGAAAAGACATGATTCGAAATTTTATCGAGGTGTATCGTCATGTGGCTTTGGCATAACGGCGAACTGCGAGGTAGCTCTGAAGTAATGATTCCGGTGGAAGATCACGGATTTTTATATGGAATGGGTCTATTCGAGACGTTTCGAACGTTCGATGGCATCCCATTCTTGTTCGATCTTCACTGGGAACGCCTCGAGAAGAGCTTAGCGGAACTATGGATCGATTTACCGTATACGAAACAAGAAATCGAACAAGCGATTCAAGACGTCGTTCGTCAAAACGGGACCCCGAACCTGTATGTGCGTTTGAACGTGTCCGCGGGGGTGGCGCCACTCGGACTGTACGACGGACGCTACACTCGTCCGAACGTGACACTACTCGTCAAGCCGTTACCGGAATCGTTACAGCCCACGGAAAAACGGCTGGAAGCCATCCCGTTCCCGAGAAGTCGGCCCGAAGCGGCGTTTCGCTTAAAGTCCCATCATTATATGAACAACATATTAGGGAAGCGTTTGCTCGTCGATCGGGAGGCGGAAGGACTGTTCGCCGATGACTCAGGCCATGTCGTGGAAGGACTTGTCTCGAACGTCTTTTGGGTCGAAGCTGACCAGCTTTGGACGACGCCGCTGACGACGGGACCTCTGGCTGGGGTCACGCGACGTTGGGTGATGGATACATTTGATGTGAAGGAACGTGATGTAACGTTTGCCGGACTTGCTCGGGCAGACGAGATTTGGTTGACCAATTCGGTTCAACAGATTGCTCCGGTCACAGACTATGCCGGGAACAGCTATCCAGGCAAAGACGGGGCAAAATTTAAAGCATGTTGGTCTGTCTTGTTGCATGCGATTGAGAGGGAAGAAACGCGATGACAAAAATCATGGGAATTTTAAATGTGACGCCGGATTCATTTTCGGACGGCGGACGATATACGGCGCTCGAACAGGCGGTCGCTCACGCCAAGCAACTCGTTCAAGACGGAGCGGACGCGATTGATATCGGCGGGGAATCGACACGGCCGGGAGCCCGGTTCGTCTCGGCGGAAGAAGAAATCGAGCGGGTCGTTCCTGTCATTCGTCAACTGAAGCGAGAGCTCGACGTGCTCATCTCCATCGATACGTACAAACCGGTCGTGGCAAAGGCGGCGTTAGAAGCCGGGGCCGACATCATCAATGACGTCTGGGGCTCGAAGTGGGGCGATCAGTCGATGGCACAAGTGGCACGAGCGTTTAACGTCCCCATCATCTTGATGCACAATCGTGACAATCGAAACTATGGCCATTTCATCGAGGAGGTCGTCGGTGACTTGTATGAGTCGATTGAAATCGCTCAAGCGGCAGGTGTCCCAGATGAGATGATTTGGCTAGACCCGGGAATCGGCTTTGCGAAAGACTATGCACAAAACATGGAGTTGATGAATCGACTCGATGTGATCACGAACCTCGGTTATCCGGTGTTACTCGGGACGTCGCGAAAATCATTTATCGGCCGAGCGCTCGATTTGCCGACCGAAGAACGGTTGGAAGGGACATTGGCGACGACGTGTCTAGGCATCGTGAAAGGCTGTGCGTGGATCCGGGTCCATGACGTACGAGAGAATAAACGAGCGTCACTCATGATGGACGCGATGTTAGGAGGCGGACAAGTTGGATAAGATGTTTGTGAATGGGATGCGATTTTATGGGTATCACGGTGTGTTTGAGGAAGAGAATCGACTCGGTCAACGGTTCAATATCGATTTGATGTGTGAATTGGATTTGGCACCGGCTGGACAATCGGATGATTTATCAGACGGGGTCAGCTATGCCGGTCTCTATCAATTGACGGAAGACATCGTCACCGGGGAACCGGTCAATCTGCTCGAGACGCTAGGTGAGCGCATCACGACGGCTGTCTTGGCCCATGATGAGAAAATTCAAAGTGTCACGGTCAAAGTAATCAAGCCGGATCCGCCCATCCCGGGGCACTATGACTCGGTAGCAATCGAGATGACGCGGAGGCGAAACGTATGATATACGTGGCACTCGGGTCAAATATCGGGGATCGTGCGCGTTACCTCGCGGAAGCAATTCAAGCGATGACAGAAACGGGTCTTCGCGTGACCAAGGAATCGTCCGTCTATGAGACGGCACCAGTCGGATATACGGATCAGCCGTCCTTCTATAATATGGTTGTCGAACTTGAGTCGATTGCACCAGCAGAAGCCGTCTTACTCCAGCTCCAACAGATTGAGCGGACTTTAGGGAGAGAGCGGTTATTCAAAAACGGGCCACGCACAATCGACCTTGACATCTTGGTCTATAAAAGCGAAGATATACAATCGAAGCAGTTAACTGTTCCGCATCCGCGGATGCATGAACGTGCTTTTGTCCTTGCCCCGTTCGCGGAGATTGCTCCGTCGATCGAGGTGAAGGGGATGACGGTGCGGGCGTTGCTCGAAGCCCTCCCAGAGTCGGAACGGCAAGATGTCGTCCCGCTCGGACCGTTACAATCATTGGTCAACTCGGTTTAACGTTAGCGAAGGAAGTGGATAAGTGTCAGGGTTTACAATTGGAAACATTGATATAAAGAACCGCGCCGTCCTTGCCCCGATGGCCGGGGTGACGAACCCTGCGTTTCGTTTGATTGCTAAAGAATTCGGTGCGGGACTCGTCTGTGCCGAAATGGTCAGCGATAAAGGGATTTTATTGGAGAATGCGAGAACGCTCAGGATGCTGTACGTCGATGAGCGAGAAAAGCCGCTCAGTCTTCAGATTTTTGGTGGCTCGAAAGACACACTCGTCAGAGCGGCCCAGTATGTGGACCAAAATACGAATGCGGACATCATCGATATCAATATGGGGTGCCCGGTCCCGAAAGTCACGAAGTGTGAAGCGGGCGCCAAATGGCTGCTTGACCCGGATAAAGTTTATGAGATGGTGAACGCCGTGTCGCAAGCGGTCGACAAACCAGTCACCGTCAAAATGCGCCTCGGTTGGGATGATGATCACATTTATATTCTTGATAACGTTCGTGCCGCCCAATCGGGTGGTGCCGCAGCGATTGCCATTCACGGACGCACGCGGTCTCAACAATATGAAGGAACCGCAAACTGGGAATGGATTGGCGAAGCAAAGAAAATCGCCACGGTTCCGATTATCGGTAACGGTGATATCTCGACGCCGCAAGAAGCGAAGCATGCGATTGATCATTACGGTGTCGATGCTGTCATGATTGGACGGGCGGCGTTAGGCAACCCATGGATGTTGTATCAAACGGTTCAGTACTTAGAGACCGGTGAACTGCCGCCAGAACCGGCGGCGCGTGAGAAAATCGACATTTGTATGTTGCATCTCGATCGCTTGATTGCCATCAAAGGAGAAGTGACAGCCGTTCGTGAGATGCGTCAACATGCGGCATGGTACTTGAAAGGGTTGAAAGGTAGCGGCCCGGTTCGTAAGCAAATTAACGAAACAGAATCGCGAGATGCTTTTGGCATCGTGTTGTATCATTTTGTGGAGCAGCTCGAGCGACAAATGCAAGAAGTGTGAACTAGTGTAACAAAGTGATTTGTGGTAAGCTTGTTTGGCGAAAAAGTGAACCACAAAGAGCGAGCGGCTTAGGCTGTGCTGTTGGCCGTGAGGCTGACAGTTTTTTGTTAGGAACAACCCCAAAACGTATAGAGGAGTGAATGGAGTAGTGAGTCACGAGTTGGAAATGAATGACCAAATGCAGGTTCGATTTGAAAAAATGACCGAGATGCGTGAACAAGGGCTCGACCCGTTCGGACGTCGCTTCGAACGTTCGGCCCACGCTGGTGAATTACATGAGCAATATGAGGCGATTGAAAAAGAAGCCTTGGCCGAACAAGACGTCGAAGTGACGCTTGCCGGACGAATCATGACGAAACGTGGAAAAGGGAAAGTTTTCTTTGCCCACATTCAAGACGTCACAGGACAGATTCAAATCTATGTTCGTAAAAACGACGTAGGTGACGAACCGTTTGACTTGTTCAAATCATCTGACCTTGGAGATATCGTCGGTGTGAAAGGGAAGCTGTTCAAGACGAACGTCGGCGAATTATCGATCCACGTCGAAGAGTTTGAATTGTTGACGAAAGCACTTCGTCCGCTACCTGATAAATATCATGGTTTAAAAGATGTCGAACAACGCTACCGCCAACGTTACTTGGATTTGATTACGAATAACGATTCACGCCAAACGTTTATTTTGCGTAGCCGTATCATCTCGGAAATCCGTAACTTCTTGAACCATCGTGGTTACTTAGAGGTGGAAACACCGATGTTACACACAATCGCAGGTGGCGCCGCGGCCCGTCCGTTTTTGACGCATCATAATGCGCTCGATATGGAACTTTACATGCGTATCGCCATCGAGCTTCACTTGAAACGGTTGATTGTCGGTGGACTTGAGCGTGTTTATGAGATTGGCCGCGTCTTCCGAAACGAAGGAATCTCGACACGTCACAACCCAGAGTTCACGATGATTGAATTATATGAAGCGTACGCGGATTACAACGACATCATGGATTTGACGGAAGAGCTTGTGGCGCATGTAGCTCAAGAAGTACTTGGCACGACAGACGTTCAGTATGGAGAAGATACGATTCATTTGGCCGTCGGTTGGAAACGTGCCCACATGGTCGACTTGGTGAAAGAAGAGACTGGTGTCGACTTCTGGCAACAGATGTCTGATGAAGAGGCACGTGCGCTTGCGAAAGAGCACGGAGTCGAAATTCAAGATCATATGACGTTCGGTCATATCGTCAATGAGTTCTTCGAACAGAAAATCGAAGAAACATTATTGCAACCGACGTTTGTAACGGGTCACCCTGTCGAAGTCTCGCCATTAGCGAAAAAGAACGATACGGATCCACGCTTCACGGATCGCTTTGAATTGTTCATCGTTCGCCGTGAACACGCAAACGCCTTCACCGAATTGAACGACCCGATTGATCAACGTGAGCGCTTTGAAGCTCAGCTCCTTGAAAAAGAAGCAGGGAATGATGAAGCTCATGAATTGGACAACGACTTCCTTGAGGCACTCGAATATGGAATGCCACCAACAGGCGGTCTTGGAATCGGGATCGATCGCCTTGTCATGTTATTGACAAACGCCCCAT
>NZ_CP101462.1:92500-147500 GCF_024362205.1 Exiguobacterium aurantiacum
GAGTACGGCGGGACACGTGAAACCCCGTCGGAATCCGGGAGGACCATCTCCCAAGGCTAAATACTTCCTAGTGACCGATAGTGAACCAGTACCGTGAGGGAAAGGTGAAAAGCACCCCGGAAGGGGAGTGAAACAGATCCTGAAACCGTATGCCTACAAGTAGTCAGAGCCCGTTAACGGGTGATGGCGTGCCTTTTGTAGAATGAACCGGCGAGTTACGATGGCGGGCGAGGTTAAGCCGATGAGGCGGAGCCGCAGCGAAAGCGAGTCTGAATAGGGCGCATCAGTCCGTCGTCGTAGACCCGAAACCAGGTGATCTACCCATGTCCAGGATGAAGGTCAGGTAACACTGACTGGAGGTCCGAACCCACGCACGTTGAAAAGTGCGGGGATGAGGTGTGGGTAGCGGTGAAATGCCAATCGAACCTGGAGATAGCTGGTTCTCCCCGAAATAGCTTTAGGGCTAGCCTCGAGGTGAAGAGTTCCGGAGGTAGAGCACTGATTGGACTAGGGGCCCCCACAGGGTTACCGAATTCAGTCAAACTCCGAATGCCGGCAACTTGTACTCGGGAGTCAGACTGCGAGTGATAAGATCCGTAGTCGAAAGGGAAACAGCCCAGACCATCAGCTAAGGTCCCCAAGTGTATGTTAAGTGGAAAAGGATGTGGCGTTGCACAGACAACTAGGATGTTGGCTTAGAAGCAGCCACCATTCAAAGAGTGCGTAATAGCTCACTAGTCGAGTGACGCCGCGCCGAAAATGTAACGGGGCTAAACATACCACCGAAGCTATGGATCCCGTAAGGGATGGTAGGGGAGCGTTCCAAGCAGCAGTGAAGCGGTATCGTGAGGAGCCGTGGAGCGCTTGGAAGTGAGAATGCCGGTGTGAGTAGCGAAAAGAGGGGTGAGAATCCCCTCCGTCGAAAGCCCAAGGTTTCCTGAGGAAGGCTCGTCCGCTCAGGGTTAGTCTGGACCTAAGCCGAGGCCGAAAGGCGTAGGCGATGGACAACAGGTTGATATTCCTGTACCGCCGTACCACCGTTTGAACGATGGGGGGACGCAGAAGGATAAGGTAACCGTGCGACTGGAAGTGCACGGACAAGCAGCGAGGCCGTCGGGTTGGCAAATCCGCCCGACACACAAGGCTGAGCTGTGACGTGGAGCCCGTAGGGCGAAGTACCGGATTTCACGCTGCCAAGAAAAGCCTCTAGTAAGGAGGTCGGCGCCAGTACCGTAAACCGACACAGGTAGGCGAGATGAGAATTCTAAGACGCGCGGGATAACTCTCGTTAAGGAACTCGGCAAAATGGTCCCGTAACTTCGGGAGAAGGGACGCTTATGGCAACATAAGCCGCAGTGAATAGGCCCAAACGACTGTTTAGCAAAAACACAGGTCTCTGCTAAATCGCAAGATGAAGTATAGGGGCTGACGCCTGCCCGGTGCTGGAAGGTTAAGGGGATGTGTCATCGCAAGAGAAGCACTGAACCGAAGCCCCAGTAAACGGCGGCCGTAACTATAACGGTCCTAAGGTAGCGAAATTCCTTGTCGGGTAAGTTCCGACCCGCACGAAAGGCGTAACGATTTGGGCACTGTCTCAACGAGAGACCCGGTGAAATCATAGTACCTGTGAAGATGCAGGTTACCCGCGACAGGACGGAAAGACCCCATGGAGCTTTACTACAGCCTGATATTGAGGCTTTGTACGCGATGTACAGGATAGGTGGGAGTTTGTGAAGCCGGAGCGCCAGCTTCGGTGGAGACACCCTTGGGATACCACCCTTTGCGTATAGAGTCTCTAACTCGCAGCCGTGATCCGGCTGGAGGACCGTGTCAGGTGGGTAGTTTGACTGGGGCGGTCGCCTCCTAAACAGTAACGGAGGCGCCCAAAGGTTCCCTCAGAATGGTTGGAAATCATTCGAAGAGTGCAAAGGCAGAAGGGAGCTTGACTGCGAGACCTACAAGTCGAGCAGGGACGAAAGTCGGGCTTAGTGATCCGGTGGTTCCGCATGGAAGGGCCATCGCTCAACGGATAAAAGCTACCCTGGGGATAACAGGCTGATCTCCCCCAAGAGTCCACATCGACGGGGAGGTTTGGCACCTCGATGTCGGCTCATCGCATCCTGGGGCTGGAGTAGGTCCCAAGGGTTGGGCTGTTCGCCCATTAAAGCGGTACGCGAGCTGGGTTCAGAACGTCGTGAGACAGTTCGGTCCCTATCCGTCGTGGGCGCAGGAAATTTGAGGAGAGCTGTCCTTAGTACGAGAGGACCGGGATGGACGCACCGCTGGTGTACCAGTTGTTCCGCCAGGAGCATCGCTGGGTAGCTACGTGCGGACGGGATAAGTGCTGAAAGCATCTAAGCATGAAGCCCCCTCCGAGATGAGATTTCCCTTTGAGCAATCAAGAAAGACCCCTCAGAGACGATGAGGTAGATAGGTCATGGGTGGAAGCACGGCGACGTGTGGAGCTGAATGATACTAATCGGTCGAGGCTTTGATCTAGTCTAATGGTTTGTATGAATTGATGAGTCTTCAGTTTTGAGAGAACGATCTCTCTTGTCTGGTGGCGATAGCGAAGCGGCCACACCCGTTCCCATGCCGAACACGGAAGTTAAGCGCTTCAGCGCCGAAAGTAGTTGGGGGTCTCCCCTGTGAGGATAGGACGTTGCCAGGCCAACGCGAAGGACGATCAAGCATCTGCTTGGTCGTCCTTTTTTTTTGTTTGAAGCGGTGTCGCAGTAGCGACATCGCTTTTCGTTTGCCTTTTTTTAAATCAATGATAGAATATAGTCAAAAGTCAAAGATGGTCAGAGGGTGGTGGAGATGAGAAACATATCGGATGTAATCGAACAGTATTTAAAGCAAGTGCTGAAGGAGAGCCAGGCCGAAGCGATTGAGATTAAACGGCAAGATATCGCCAAGCGTTTCGAATGTGTTCCGTCTCAAATCAACTACGTCATAAACACACGTTTTACCGTCGAGAAAGGTTACCTGGTCGAGAGTAAGCGTGGAGGCGGGGGATATATTCGTATTCGTCGCGTGATTTTACATGAAAAGCAAGACGTATTGGCCAGTTTGATTGATATACTACACGATCATCCCCGTCTTTCAGAACAACTTGTCGAGAACATGTTGGTTCGTTTGTTTGAAGAAGGGATGTTAAGCGAAAGGGAAGTTCGTTTACTGTACCACTTGTTGTCAGATGAAGCGCTCGGCTTAACCGCTGAGGACCGACATTTGATCAGGAGACAGCAATTACTCGCATTAATGAAGTTACTTAGTTACCATTGACTGATGGAGGCATACATCTATGCTATGTGAACGATGCAAACGGCGACCTGCCGTCAATGAAATTCAAGTAGTGGAGAATGGCATTCCCGTAACGCGTAAACTATGTCGTAATTGTACAGTAGAACTCATGTCAGGTTATGTACCGGTCGTGAAACGTTGTCCGACGTGTCAACTGACGCAAAACGAGCTGGCCCATCTACGAAAAGCTGGATGTGCTACTTGTTATACGGTATTTCGTGACGAATTGATTAAAATCACTCGGCAGTACCAACAAGGCCATGATGTTCACGTCGGTTCGATGCCAGATGCGTTGCGCACACCCGATGAGCGAATCGAAGAGCGACTCCAAAAGTTAGCAGGGGAGTTACAACGAGCCGTCGAACAAGAAGATTATGAACGTGCAGCGCGAATTAAAAAAGAAATAATTCAGCTGAAAGGACAAGGTGAGGCATGATGGAACCATTTCTCAAGCATCCACTCGGTCCGAAGATGAAAGAGCGGGCGAAGCTTGATGACTTAGTCATCTCAACTCGCATTCGTCTAGCGCGAAACTTAAAAGACACGGTCTTTTCTCCGGTCTTGTCTAAAGAAAGTCAACGTCAGCTCTGTCAACGCATTGAAACGTCACTCGGTGGATTACAAGGTTTCGAATATTTGCACATGGGGGCCTACGATTTAGTAACCCGACAAGCGCTCGTCGAAAAACATTTGATTAGCCCGACGATTGCTGGAAAAGAAGAAAGTGCCGTTTTCTTAAGTGAAGATGAAACAATCAGTGTGCTGATCAATGAAGAAGATCATTTACGCATCCAGACGTTACTTCCAGGTTATCAAGTGGAAGAAGCATTCGAACTCGCGAAACGAGTCGATGTCCTCTGTGGTGAGTCTCTCCCATACGCGTTTGACGAACAGCTCGGATATTTAACAACTTGCCCAAGCAATATCGGGACAGGACTTCGAGCGTCGGTGATGCTTCATCTCCCGGGTCTGACGTTAACAGGACGGATTACTCCTATACTGAAAGAACTTCGCAAACTCGGATATACGATTCGAGGACGGTATGGGGAAGGCAGCGACGCGGCGGGACGATTGTTTCAATTATCGAATCAGCGCACGCTTGGCAGTCATGAATCACAGTTGTTAACGGACTTTATGGAAGTTACGGAACAAGTCATCCAGGCTGAGCGACAAGCACGGGAAGAACTATTAGCTCGTAACCAAGACGAGTTAGAAGATCAGTTTTATCGCTCCTACGGAATTTTACGTTACGCGAAACTGTTATCATCGACAGAAGCGATTGAACGTCTGTCGGATTTGCATTTGGCGAGTGACCTTGGTATTTTGTCAGACTGGAGCCCGCCCCAGTTCCACGAATTAATTGTAAAGCTCCAATCAGGTTTCCTACAAAAACATTTCGGGAAAACATTATCTACGAAAGAACGAGATCGTGAACGAGCGACTCTCGTTCGTCGAACGTTAGATCATGGGTTAGTTTGATCCAACTTTAAGGAGGTTTTGTCAATGATGTTTGGTCGATTTACAGAACGAGCTCAGCGCGTATTAGCTTTAGCACAAGAGGAAGCGGTACGACTTGGCCATCATAATATTGGTACGGAACATATTTTACTCGGACTCGTCCGTGAAGGGGAAGGGATCGCCGCTAAGGCGTTGTTCGCCCTCGGACTCACGTCTGAAAAGATTCAACAAGAAGTAGAGGCGCTTATTGGCCGCGGATCAGAAAATGGCTCAACGATTCACTATACACCGCGTGCGAAAAAAGTAATCGAACTTTCGATGGATGAGGCTCGGAAGCTTGGACATTCTTACGTCGGGACCGAACACATTTTGCTCGGTGTAATTCGTGAAGGCGAAGGTGTGGCGGCTCGTGTCTTGAACAACCTTGGAGTCAGCTTGACGAAGGCGCGTCAGCAAGTGCTTCAACTCTTGGGGAACACGGAATCCTCTTCCAATGCGTCACAACCTGGAACGAGTGCTGCGACACCAACGCTCGACGGTTTGGCGCGTGATTTGACCCAACAGGCTCGTGAGTCGCGACTTGACCCAGTCATCGGCCGCGCTGGCGAGATCCAACGCGTCATTGAGGTGTTGTCACGCCGGACGAAAAATAACCCGGTCCTCATCGGGGAACCAGGGGTCGGGAAGACGGCAGTCGTGGAAGGGCTCGCTCAACAAATCATCAACAATGAAGTACCGGAAACACTTCGCAACAAACGTGTGATGGTACTCGATATGGGGACACTCGTCGCCGGAACGAAGTATCGCGGTGAATTTGAGGACCGATTGAAAAAGGTAATGGATGAGATTCGCCAAGCCGGGAACGTCATTCTTTTCATCGACGAGTTGCACACATTGATTGGTGCTGGTGGCGCTGAAGGCGCAATCGACGCATCGAACATTTTGAAACCGTCACTCGCGCGTGGGGAACTCCAATGTATCGGAGCGACGACACTTGATGAGTACCGGAAATATATCGAGAAAGATGCGGCACTCGAACGTCGGTTCCAACCGATTCAAGTGAATGAACCGACAACGGATGAGGCAGAACAAATCCTCTTCGGGTTGCGTGACCGCTACGAGGCGCACCATCGCGTCACGATCACAGATGAAGCGATTCATGAAGCTGTCGTTCTCTCGGACCGTTACATCTCGGACCGTTTCCTTCCGGATAAAGCGATCGACCTTGTCGATGAGGCTGCTTCAAAAGTGAGACTTCGTTCGTTTACGGCGCCACCAAACTTGAAAGAACTTGAAGCTCGTCTCGAGTCGATTCGCAAAGAGAAAGATTCGGCTGTTCAGAGTCAGGAGTTCGAAAAGGCTGCATCGCTACGAGACACGGAACAAAAACTTCGTGATGAGCTCGAACAGCTCAAGTCGGAATGGCAGAACAAGCAAGGGAACGAAAAGCTTGAAGTGACGAAAGAAGATATCGCTCAAGTCGTTGCCAACTGGACGGGTGTCCCGGTGACAAAAATCGCCGAAGAAGAGACGGACCGTCTCCTAAAACTTGAATCGATTCTACACGGTCGTGTCATCGGTCAAGATGAGGCCGTCAAATCGATTTCACGGGCGATTCGCCGGGCCCGTGCCGGCTTGAAAGATCCGAAACGTCCGATTGGTTCATTCGTCTTCCTCGGGCCGACGGGTGTCGGGAAAACCGAGTTGGCTCGTGCTGTGGCTGAAGCGTTGTTCGGTGACGAAGACGCCATCATCCGCATCGACATGTCGGAGTACATGGAGAAACACGCGACGAGTCGTCTCGTCGGGTCACCTCCGGGTTACGTCGGCTATGAAGAAGGCGGTCAATTGACAGAGAAAGTTCGCCGCAAGCCATATTCAGTCATCTTGCTTGATGAGATTGAGAAGGCCCACCCTGAAGTATTCAACATCTTGCTTCAAGTGCTCGACGACGGTCGCTTGACCGACTCGAAAGGACGTACGGTCGACTTCCGGAACACGGTCATCATCATGACATCTAACGTCGGTGCGGCAGCCCTCAAACGTAATAAATACGTCGGGTTCACTGTCGAAGATGACGTGAAACGTGAGTATACTGAAATGAAAGATAAAGTGATGGAAGAGTTGAAGAAAGCGTTCCGTCCTGAGTTCTTGAACCGGATTGACGAGATCACGGTCTTCCACTCGCTCCAAAAAGAACACATCCAAGAAATCGTTAAGCTCATGGCAGAGACACTTACAAAACGTCTCGGGGAACAAGGGATTGATTTCAGCTTGACCGAATCAGCGCTCGAGAAAATTGCTGAAGTCGGTTACGATCCTGAGTATGGCGCTCGTCCACTTCGCCGTGCCCTCCAACGTGAAGTCGAGGACCGACTCTCAGAGTCGATGCTCAGCGGAAGCATCACGAAAGGCAGCAAGGTGGCGCTAGATGTACAAGACGGCGAATTCGTCGTTCGAAATGAAGGTGTCGTTCAGTAAATACAAGGCTCCCTCTCTCTTGTGAGGGGGCTTTTTTAGACGGAAAGGAACATCATGGCAAAAATTAAAACGAAGTACGTATGTCAGTCATGCGGGTACGAATCCGCAAAATGGATGGGACGTTGCCCAGGTTGTAATGAATGGAACACGCTCGTCGAAGAGTTTGTCGAAGAGAAAAAGGCGAAACGGGGTGCCGCGTTCGTCCATAGTTCTTCTAGACAATTGAAACCGGAACGTCTATCAGACGTCGTATCGCAAGAAGAGACGCGCGTCCACACAAATAGCCAAGAGTTTGACCGCGTGCTCGGGGGTGGGATAGTGCCAGGTTCACTCGTCCTCGTCGGTGGGGACCCAGGGATCGGGAAATCGACGATCCTCCTTCAAGTGAGCGCCCACCTCGCCCACAGTGGGCGGAAAGTGCTCTACATTTCCGGTGAAGAGTCACTCAAACAGACAAAACTCCGGGCGGAACGTCTCGGTCTCCCGACCGAAGACTTATACGTCCTCGCCGAGACGGACATGTTGATGATCGAACGGGTCATCGATGAAGAAGAACCAGGGTTCGTCATCATCGACTCGATTCAAACCGTCTATATGGACGAGATTCAATCGGCTCCGGGGAGTGTCGCCCAAGTCCGAGAATGTACGGCAGCGCTCATGAAAATCGCTAAAACACGAGGAGTGGCTGTCTTTATCGTCGGTCACGTGACAAAACAAGGTTCGATCGCGGGACCTCGTCTACTCGAGCACATGGTCGACGCCGTGCTTTACTTCGAGGGGGAACGTCATCATACGTTCCGCATTTTACGGGCCGTGAAAAACCGATTCGGCTCGACGAACGAGATCGGCATCTTTGAAATGAAAGAAGGCGGGCTCGAAGAAGTGCTCAATCCGTCTGAAATCTTCTTGGAAGAACGAACTGCTGGCGTCTCAGGCTCCACTGTCGTCGCCTCGATGGAAGGGACGCGGACCGTGCTCGTCGAGCTACAGGCGCTCATCTCGCCGACCTCGTTCGGGAACCCGCGCCGGATGGCGACAGGAATCGATCAGAACCGGGTTGCGCTCCTCATGGCCGTGCTCGAGAAGCGTTCGGGTCTCTTGCTCCAAACACAAGATGCCTATTTGAAAGCGGCGGGTGGCGTCAAATTGGATGAGCCGGCCATCGACTTGGCGATTTGTATCTCGATCGCATCAAGCTTCCGGGATCGTCCGACTCGTCCGACGGATGTGTGTATCGGGGAAGTCGGCTTGACCGGTGAAGTCCGGCGTGTGTCCCGGATTGAGCAACGTGTCGCCGAAGCGGCCAAGCTCGGATTCACGCGGGCCATCATTCCGAAAAACAACCTCGGGGGCTGGACGGCCCCACCTGGCATCGATGTCGTCGGTGTCAGTACTGTGGATGAAGCGCTCCAACTCGCTATCCCGTTCTGACGGGCGCTTCCGGCAGTTTTTAACGCTTTGTAACGAACGCTTTCAAAAGAACCGTGTTACAATGAAAGTGTTAATTTCTTGAAATTTTAATTCATAATAAAGGAGGTGGAATGAGTGAAGATTGCTGTACGAATCGGATTTATTTTGATCGGACTCGTCGTCGGTTGGTTTGGTATTATCGAAGCGATGTTGTTATTAGGTGACCTCGGAGTGAGCGTACCGGCTTGGTTGACGATTCCTTACGTAGCTAGTTTGATTGGTGGACTTATCTTCTTCATTCTTAGTTTATTCTTGACCGATGGGGTCGTTAAATTTATCCGTTTTATCGAAGAACGGCTCGTCCGTTTACCGGTCGGTGATATTTTGTTTGGCTCGATCGGATTGATTATCGGTTTGTTGATCGCCTTTTTGATCAGTGTTTCATTAGAAGTGACGAATATCTTCTTGCTCAGCAAGATTGTGCCGATTTTTGTGACTGCTCTGTTCGGTTACTTCGGTTTCGCCGTCGGTTACCGGAAGCGGAACGAATGGATTAAACTGTTCGTCAAAAGTGAACGAGAGAAGCCGGCCGCGGAACCATTGCGCCGCTCGAACGATAAGATATTGGATACGAGCGTCATCATCGACGGTCGGATTGCCGACATTTCGAAGACCGGTTTCATCGAAGGGACGCTCATCGTGCCTCAATTCGTCATCGGCGAACTTCAATATATTGCCGATTCATCGGATACGTTGAAACGGAACCGTGGGCGTCGAGGCCTCGATATATTGAAGGAGTTGCAAGACAACGACCGCATCGAAGTCGAGATTTATGACGGCGATTTCGAAGACGTCGCCGAAGTAGACATCAAATTGATCAAGTTGGCCGAGTTGAAAAAAGGTATCGTCGTGACGAACGACTACAACTTGAACAAAGTGTGTGAAGTTCGGAACGTCCCAGTGTTGAATATTAACGATTTGGCCAATTCGGTCAAACAGATCGTCATCCCGGGAGAAGAGATGGTCGTGACGGTCATTAAAGAAGGAAAAGAACAAAATCAAGGTGTCGCCTATCTCGAAGACGGCACGATGGTCGTCGTTGAAGGTGGGCGCAAGCTGATTTCGAAGACGTTGCCTGTTGTCGTGACGAGCGTGCTTCAAACCTCGGCTGGCCGTATGATTTTTGCTCGTCCTGAATAAGTATGGAAAAAGAGACGCATCAGCGCTCTCTTTTTTCACGAACAGAGGTGAATGGAATGGTGCGTTATACGGTGGTCATCCCAGCCGCGGGTAAAGGAAAGCGGATGGGAGCCGATGAGAATAAATTGATGCTGACGCTACAAGGAAAACCGATTATCGTCTGGACGGTCGAGGCGTTCTCGAAAGATGCATGGTGTGAGCGCATCGTTCTCGCTGTGCGCCCCGAGGAACAAGGTTGGTTCGAGCGACAGTTGTATCATCTAGAGACCCCGATCACATACGTGACGGGTGGGGAAGAACGACAACAGAGCGTTCGGGCCGGTTTACAAGTCGTCGACCCAAATGGCATCGTTTTGATTCATGACGGGGCACGGCCGTTCGTACGTATCGATCAACTTCACGCTATCGCGGAAGCAGCCGAGACGGAAGGTGCGATTCTCGCCGTCCCGGTCAAAGATACGGTCAAACAAGTCACAGCCGGACAAATCAAACAGACGGTGCCACGTGAGGCGCTATGGCTGGCGCAAACCCCACAGGCATTTCCCGCAGCTGACATCCGAGCGGTCCATAACCAGGCAGAAAGGTCCGGATTCATCGGGACGGACGATGCGAGTTTATTCGAGTGGGCAGGCAAAAAAGTGACTGTGCTTACAGGTGACTATCACAACATTAAAATGACGACCCCAGAAGATTTATTGTTTGGTGAAGCGATTTTAACGAAGGAGGACTATCAATGAGAATCGGACAAGGATTTGATGTACATGCGTTCGCCGAAGGGCGTCCGCTCATTTTGGGAGGCATTGAGATTCCGCATGACCGTGGCTTGCTTGGCCACTCGGACGCGGACGTCTTGTTGCATACGATTGCCGACGCAGCGCTCGGAGCGATTGCAGCGGGGGATATTGGCAAGCATTTCCCGGACACGGACCCTGAGTTTAAGGATGCAGACTCGAAAGTGTTGTTACAACACGTCTGGCAACTCGTCAAAGCAGAAGGCTATGTGCTTGGCAACGTCGATGCGACGGTGATGGCGGAACGACCGAAGCTCCGAACGTACATCGACGACATGCGAGCGGTTATCGCCGAGTTGCTTGAAGCGGATATCAGCCAAGTGAACGTCAAAGCGACGACGACTGAAAAGCTCGGCTTCACAGGACGTGAAGAAGGAATTGCCGCTCAGGCGGTCATCCTGCTCAACCGCGCTTGACAAAAGTGGTATACTATTTGGGCAGAAGAGAAGAAAGGTGGAAATATTATGAGTGAAGTGCGCGTACGCTATGCGCCGAGTCCGACGGGTCACCTTCATATCGGGAACGCCCGGACCGCGCTATTTAACTATTTATACGCTCGCCACGCTGGCGGGAAGATGATTCTCCGAATCGAGGATACGGACCAGAAACGTAACGTCGAGAACGGTGTTGAAAGCCAAATGAAATACTTGGAATGGCTCGGCATCGATTGGGATGAAGGTCCAGGCCGCGGCGGCGAATTCGGTCCTTATTTCCAAATGGAGCGGCTCGACCTCTACAATCAATACGTGAACGAGTTGATGGATAAAGGACTCGCTTATAAGTGCTATATGACGTCTGAAGAACTTGAGGCAGAACGTGAAGCCCAAATCGCGCGTGGCGAAGCACCACGTTATTCGGGAGCACATCGTAACTTGAGCGACGAAGAGCGGGCGGCGTTCGAAGCCGAAGGACGTAAACCGTCGATTCGGATTCGTGTACCAGAGTCGGTCACGTACAAGTGGACTGATGTCGTCAAAGGGGACGTCTCGTTCGAGTCGAAAGACTTCGGAGACTGGGTCATCGTCAAACAAGACGGGATCCCGACGTATAACTTTGCTGTCGTCGTCGACGACCACTTGATGAAGATCAGCCACGTATTGCGTGGGGATGACCATATCGCCAACACACCGAAACAGATGATGGTGTATGATGCGCTCGGTTGGGACTATCCTTCGTTCGGCCATATGACCTTGATCTATAACGAGAACCATAAGAAGCTCTCGAAACGTGATGAGTCGATCATTCAGTTCATCGAGCAATATGCCGATCTCGGGTACCTTCCAGGGGCACTCTTTAACTTCATCTCGCTTCTCGGTTGGTCTCCAGTCGGTGAAGAAGAGATCTTTACGAAAGAAGCGTTCATCGAGATGTTTGACGCCGGTCGTCTTTCGAAGAGTCCGGCCGTCTTCGACCAACAGAAACTCGCTTGGATCAACAGTGTCTACATGAAACAGGCTTCGCTTGACGAAGTGGTGGCACTCAGTTTACCATTCTTACAAGAAGCAGGACGTTTACCGAACGCCTTGTCGATGGAACAGGCGGATTGGGCCACGGCGTTGATTGCCCTCTATAAAGAACAAATGACGCACGGTGCTGAAATCGTGTCGTTGACGGATTTGTTCTTCAAGGATGAGGTCGAATACGACGAAGAGGCCAATGCGGTCCTCGCTGGCGAAACGGTACCGGCTGTCCTCGCCGAATTCAAAGTTCAACTTGAAGCGATCGAGGAATTCACACCGGAAGCCGTGAAAGCAGCGACGAAAGCGACACAAAAAGCCACTGGCCAAAAAGGGAAAAACTTGTTCATGCCGATCCGGGTCGCGACGACCGGGCAGACGCACGGACCAGAGCTTCCGAACGCCATTTCATTGATTGGCAAAGAGCGTGTCTTGGCACGTCTCACAACATTATTAGCTTAAAGGCAATGATGAGGAAAGTAAGCGGTATGACACTTAACAGAGACTAGAACCCAGGCTGGAAGTTCTAGAAGCGTCCCCCGTCGAAGTGCACCTCGGAGCCGTTCCGGCGATACGTAGTCGGGACCGCGACTCGGCGTTAACGAGACTTGAGAGGGGAACTTTCCCAAACAGAGTGGAACCGCGCTTACGGCGTCTCTGTGCCTTGGCACAGGGGCGTCTTTGTTTTTGATATGGAAAAGGAGAACAATTATGGGATTTTGGAAAAGTGTGAGCGAAGATATTCGGAACGTGCTCGAGCTCGATCCGGCTGCCCGCTCAAAAGCAGAAGTCATTTTAACGTATCCGGGGTTACACGCACTTTGGGCACATCGAATCGCGCATGGACTGTGGACACGCAACGTGAAGTTAATGGCGAAGTTGATTGCCCAGACGAGTCGTTGGTTGACCGGGATTGAGATTCATCCCGGTGCGGTCATCGGCGAACGCTTGTTTATCGATCATGGGTTTGGCATCGTCATCGGGGAGACTGCCATCATCGGCAATGACGTAACGATTTATCAAGGTGTGACGCTCGGCGGGACGGGCAAAGAGAAAGGGAAGCGACATCCGACCATAGGGAACGATGTGCTCATCTCGGCCGGAGCTAAAGTACTCGGGAATATCACGATTGGCGATTGCGTCAAAATCGGGGCAAGTTCCGTCGTCTTAAAAGACGTCCCGTCCGACTCGACCGTTGTCGGAATTCCAGGGCGGGTCGTCATCCGGAACGGGGAGCGGGTCAAACAGCACGACCTCGATCATCGCTTCCCAGACCCGGACCGCGAATGCCAAGAGCGACTAGAACGTGCTGTCGCACAGTTAGAAGACAAACTTGCTTCATTAGAAAAACGGATGGAGGAAAAAACACATGATTCAGTTTTACAACAGCCTCACGAATAAGAAAGAACCGTTCGTACCAATCGTCCCGGGAAAAGTGTCGATGTACGTATGTGGACCGACCGTCTACAATTACATTCACGTCGGCAACGCCCGGCCGGCCATCGCCTTTGATACGGTTCGTCGCTATTTATCGTATCGGGGCTATGATGTCAAATACGTCCTCAATTTCACGGATGTGGACGATAAGATCATCCGGACTGCGAACGAACTCGGTGAGGACGTCACGACACTGACGAACCGTTATATCGACGCCTATCTGGAAGACACTGGCGCCTTGAACGTCTTACCGGCTGACGTCCATCCACGCGTCACGGACACGATGGACGAGATCATCACGTTCATCCGCGAACTTGAGACGCAAGATTTTGCGTATGAGGCGGGCGGGGACGTCTATTTCCGGACCCGTAAATTTGAGACGTACGGCAAATTGAGCCAGCAATCGATTGAAGACTTGCGCGCGGGTTCACGTGTCGACGTCGGGGAAAAGAAAGAAGACCCGCTCGATTTCGTCTTATGGAAAGCAGCGAAGCCAGGCGAACCGGCATGGGAAAGCCCATGGGGACAAGGTCGTCCGGGCTGGCATATCGAGTGCTCGGCGATGGCGAAGAAACACCTTGGCGCAACGATCGATATCCATGCCGGGGGACACGACCTCAAGTTCCCGCACCACGAGAACGAGATCGCCCAGTCCGAGGCGTGCAACCATACGAAGTTCGCCAACTACTGGCTGCATAACGGCTTCATCAATATCGAGAACGAAAAGATGTCCAAATCGCTCGGGAACTTCCTGCTCGTCCATGAGGCGTTGAAGGAAGTGGATGCGATGGTGCTCCGCTTCTTCATGTTGTCGGTCCACTACCGTCATCCAATCAACTATAGCCGTGAGTTAATCGAGCAAGCGGCGAACGGCTGGGACCGCATCAAGGAGGCGTATCAAAACGTTGAATATCGTCTATCGGTCACAGCTGGCCTGGAAGAGCCGAGCGAGGCGATGGAACGTAAACTCGCGACAATCAAAGCAGCCTTCATCGAAGCGATGGATGATGACATCAATACGGCGAACGCGGTGACAGTATTGTTTGATTTGGCGCGTGAAGCCAACATCTATGCGAAAGCCGATCACGTCTCGAAAGACACGCTCGAACACGTGATCACCCTATTCGAAGAATTGACAAGTGTGCTCGGGTTGACGATCAAGGCAGAGGCGGAGTTGCTCGACGCGGATATCGATCAATTGATCCAAGAACGGAACTTCGCCCGTGCGGAGCGGAACTTCGCCCGCGCCGATGAAATTCGGGATCTTTTGAAAGAACAGAACATTCAACTCGAGGATACAGCCCAAGGCGTGCGGTGGAAACGGTTATGAAACAACTTGCCCCCCAATTGAACGCCCTCGCCCTCGCCTACATGGGTGACGCCGTCTATGAGATGGCGGTACGGAAGCGTCTGCTTGGCCAAGGGATGACGAAACCGAACGATCTCCACCGCGGCGCCATCCGTTACGTGAATGCGGCAGCCCAAGCTGGGGTCGTGACCCACTGGATCGAGACTGGTGTCTTGAGCGAGGATGAGGCGGCCGTCGTCCGCCGCGGGAAGAATGCGAAATCGGGTTCCATCCCAAAACGGACGGATGTTCACACGTATCGGTACTCGACCGCGTTCGAGGCATTGATTGGCTACACATATCTAATGGAAAGAAGGGATCGCCTTGAAGAACTCATCGAACAAGCGTTCACATGGCTCGAAACCGAGTCATTCGAAACGACATGACGGAGGACGTGCGCAGGAGCAACGGTCATTCGACCGCCCGCGCGGCGAACGAAATGAACGCCCGAAGCGTCAAAAACTAGAACGACCAGATTATCAAGAAGTCGACGTGCTCGAAGAAGGGATCGATTTCCTTTACGGACGCAATCCGGTGATGGAAGCGCTCCGGAGCGGTCGCGATATGAACAAGGTCTTCATTATGGAAGGACAACAGAAAGGACCGCTCGCTCAAATCATCGGCATGGCCAACGAGGCATCAGTTCAAATCTCGTTCGTCCCGAAGACGAAACTCGAGAAGATGGCCGGCAGCGAGCATCACCAAGGTGTCGTCGCCGCGGTCGCCGCGTATGAATATAAGTCGATTGAAGACATGTTCGCGCTCGCCGAGTCAAAAGGAGAAACGCCGTTGCTCATCCTGCTCGATGAACTCGAAGACCCGCATAACCTCGGGTCGATTCTCCGGACGGCGGATGCAGTCGGGGCCCACGGGATTATCATTCCGAAGCGCCGCTCGGTCGGCTTGACGCAGACGGTGGCGAAAGCGTCGACTGGAGCGATCGAGTACATCCCGGTCGCGCGCGTCACGAACTTGACGCGGACGCTTGAAGAGTTAAAAGAGAAAGGGCTGTGGGTTGTCGGGACAGACGCGAGCGAGAGCCAAGACTATCGTCGCCTCGATGGGAACATGCCGCTCGTCGTCGTCATCGGTAGTGAAGGCAAAGGAATGAGCCGCCTCGTACGCGAGTCGTGCGACTTCCTCGTCCACATGCCGATGGTCGGTCACGTCACATCGTTGAACGCCTCGGTCGCAGCCGCACTTCTCTTGTATGAAGTGCATCGCTCACGTAACCCGTTGTCATGAGCATCAAGAAACGGGAATTGCTCCTCGTCGATGGTTATAACATCATTGGCGCATGGCCACACCTTCGCAAGCTGCGTGACATCGATTTTGAGAAGGCACGCACCGATTTGATTGAAGCGATGGCTGAGTATCAAGCGGTCACGGGTCGTGAAGTGACCATCGTCTTCGATGCCCATATGCGATATGGCCGGGAGTCGAAAGCGAATCAGAGTCGTGTCGCGGTCGTCTATACGAAAGAGAACGAGACGGCGGACGAGTGGATTGAGCGGCGCGCCCATGAACTCGTCGATGACCGGCTCGTGACGCTGTTCGTGGCGACGAACGATTTCACCGAACAGTGGGTCATCTTCGGACAAGGAGCGCTTCGGGTTCCCGCCAATGAATTATTAAAGGATTGGAAGCACGCCCAGGTGTTGATTGAAAAAGAGCGATCGGCACTCGAACAGGACCGGTCGAATCGAAAAACAATCGACCTCTCCCCAGACATAAGAGCCCGATTGGAAGAAATACGTCGCCGTAAATGAAGCGGTGAAAGATATCACGGACGAGTTCATGAAATGGACTCGTCTTTTGTTTTAAATTTGACATTTATTTGAAAGGGAATGTTGTATACTAATAGATATATGAGTTACACGATATGTAATTGACGGAATTTTTAGAATTTTGTTTGACGGTCGTTTTAACTGACGCCTATAATGAGAGCACAAACTTACATAAGTTCATCAATCGCCGGGGGGTAAGAAACATGAACGGATGGCCATACGAGCAGTTTGAAAGCATGTCGGACGAAGAGCTGGTCTTTCTTGCGCGTAATGAAGGGGATAGCGACGCTCTTGAATTTTTGATTGAACGTTACCGGTATTTCGTCCGGGCAAAGGCAAGGTCTTATTTTTTGATTGGTGCCGACCACGAGGATATCGTCCAAGAGGGGATGATCGGGCTGTATAAAGGTGTCCGGGATTACCGCGATGAACGACTCGCCTCGTTTAAAAGTTTTGCCGAGATGTGCATCACCCGCCAAATGATCACCGCCATCAAAACGGCGACCCGTCAGAAGCATATCCCGCTCAATTCTTATGTCTCGCTCGACAAACCGATTTTTGACGACGAGTCGGACCGGACGTTGCTCGATGTGATCTTGCCGCCGCATCCGACGGACCCGCAGGATTTGCTCGTCACGAGAGAAGAACAACTGTTCATGGAAGAAAAGATGGACGAGCTCCTGAGTGACTTGGAACGAAAAGTGTTACGTCTTTATTTGGACGGCCGTTCGTACCAAGAAATCTCAGACGACCTTGACCGCCATGTAAAATCGATTGACAATGCGTTGCAACGCGTGAAGAAAAAGTTTGAGCGGCATGTCGACGTCAAAACGATGACGAGCTAACCGATATTGACCGCACGCCTCCTATGTGATACTTTTAAGGCAGCGCCTTGTCCGTAGACGCCATTTACAGGAGGCGTTTTTTTTTTTCGCTCTTTTTTATGGGAGAGCTGTCGAAAGGGGCGCTCATGAATGGCAAAGAAAGTAAGTCTCGCGTGCTCAGCGTGCGGGTCGAGTGGTTATTCGACCATGAAGCAAGACGACGTGACGACACGGCTCGAGCTGAAAAAGTTCTGCCGGCGTTGCAATGCGCATACGACACACCGAGAATCGAAGTAATGTAGATTGGCATTCAACGTAGGAGGAAGCTACCATGAACTTTTTGCGCGATGTATGGAAAGAGTTAAAGAAAACGAGTTGGCCGACTCGTAAAGAGCTCACAAAATATACCATCACGGTCATCGCGACGGTCGTCGTGATCGGCCTGTTCGTGTTCGGCGTAGATACTGGTGTCAGCTATCTCGTCAACCTATTGATTAACTAAGGAAAGAGGTGAAAGCCGTGGAGAAACAATGGTTTGTTGTCCAGACGTATTCTGGATTTGAAAACAACGTCAAAGAAAACCTAGAACGTCGAATCGGTTCGATGAACATGGAAGATAAAATTTTCCGCGTCCTCGTTCCGACTGAAACAACGCAAGAAGAAGTTACACTTAAGAGTGGCGAGAAGAAGATTAAAGAAAAAGAAGTGAAGAGCTTCCCAGGTTACGTCTTCGTCGAGATGATCATGACGGATGATTCGTGGTATGTCGTTCGGAACACACCGAACGTCACCGGCTTCCTCGGTTCGACAGGCGGCGGCGCCAAGCCGATCCCGCTTCAACCGGACGAAGTGACGAACGTCTTGTCACAGATGGGTCTCATCGAGAAGAAAGATCGTTATAACTACGAACTCGGCGACCTCGTCCGTGTCAAAGAAGGCGCATTTGAGAACTTTGAAGGAACGATTGACGAAATCGAATCCGAAAAAGAGAAGCTCAAAGTTGTCGTCGACATGTTCGGCCGTGAAACAAAAATTGAGCTTGATTTCGAACAAGTTCAGAAAATTAACTAAACCCACTTGCCATTCGCGGAAACGGATGGTACAATCGGAAATGTTTGATGTTGTGCTATATTTCGGTACAAACTCGACCTAATAGATTGAGTGGGAGGGCGCACAACGTCCAAGAAACCACATTTTAGACTTAAGGAGGTGTGTCTCGTGGCGAAAAAAGTTACTAAACTCGTTAAACTTCAAATCCCAGCTGGTAAAGCTAACCCAGCACCACCAGTAGGTCCAGCACTTGGTCAAGCAGGTGTTAACATCATGGGATTCTGTAAAGAGTTCAACGCTCGTACACAAGACCAAGCCGGATTGATTATTCCTGTAGTCATTACGGTATACGAAGATCGTTCGTTTACATTCATTACGAAAACTCCACCAGCTGCAGTTCTTTTGAAGAAAGCTGCTGGTATCGAGAGCGGTTCTGGTGAACCAAACCGTAAGAAGGTAGCAACGGTTAAGCGTGATAAAGTTCGCGAAATCGCTGAACTTAAAATGCCTGACCTTAACGCGTCGTCTGTTGAAACAGCGATGCTTATGGTTGAAGGTACTGCGCGTAGTATGGGTATTGTAATCGAAGACTAATTTATTAGTCTCTGGGATTGTCGGTGAATATTATGCTCACCTTCAATCCCTTCATTATGTGGGAGGAAATTCCGCTAACCACAAGGAGGAAAAGAATCATGGGTAAAAAACACCAAGAAGCAGCTAAGCTTGTTGACCGCATGAAGTCATACGAACTCGCTGAGGCCGTTGAACTCGTACAAAAAACAGCTACTGCTAAATTCGATGAAACAATCGAAGTTGCTGTCCGTCTCGGCGTAGATCCGAAGAAAGCGGACCAACAAATCCGCGGTGCCGTTGTACTTCCACACGGTACTGGTAAAACACAAAAAGTTCTCGTCTTCGCAAAAGGCGAAAAAGTTAAAGAAGCTGAAGCGGCTGGCGCTGACTACGTCGGTGATTCTGAGTTCATCACTAAAATCCAACAAGGATGGTTCGACTTCGATGTTATCGTTGCGACACCTGACATGATGGGCGAAGTTGGTAAACTTGGTCGCGTTCTCGGACCTAAAGGCCTCATGCCTAACCCGAAAACAGGCACAGTCACGTTCGACGTTGCGAAAGCAATCGCGGACATCAAAGCTGGTAAAGTAGAATACCGCGTTGACAAAGCCGGTAACATCCACGTACCAGTTGGTAAGAAATCATTTGAAGCAACAAAACTCTCTGAGAACATCGAGACAATCATCGAGACGCTCATGAAAGTGAAGCCTGCTACTGCAAAAGGAACTTACCTTAAAAACATCGCGCTTTCTTCGACAATGGGTCCTGGGATCCGTGTCGCGACTGCCGACTTCATCAAGTAATCTACTTGAAATAAACTGTTGACAACGTGTGATACCGCTGTTAAAGTAATACACGTTCAACCGAATATGTTGGATTACCGTAGACAGAAGGTGGACATCGGTCCGTAAACCCTTCCGAGGTGTCTTTGCTCGAACTTGAGCCTGTTGTCACAGGTTTACTTTCAAACAATTACGCCCTCGTATGTCTTCATACGAGGGATTTCTTTTTGAAGAGCAGCCTCTCGTCCGGTATAAGAATTGACTAGGAGGTGCAAACACATGGCAAGCGAAAAAATCGTATCTCAAAAATCGGCACTCGTCGATGAGATCGCTGAAAAAATGCAAGCGAGCGTCGGAACAATCGTTGTTGACTACCGTGGACTTACAGTTGAAGAAGTGACTACCCTCCGTAAATCACTCCGTGACGCTGGAATCGAGTTCAAAGTATACAAAAATGGTCTTCTTCGCCGCGCGGCAGTTCAGTCGAACTTCGAAGGTCTTGACGAAGTCTTCACAGGTCCTACAGCAATCGCCTTCTCTAACGAAGACGTTGTTGCTCCTGCGAAGATCTTGAACGACTTCTCGAAAGAGCACAAAGCGCTCGAATTGAAAGGCGGAATCATCGAAGGCAAAGTAACTTCACTCGAAGAAGTTAAAGCCCTTGCAGAACTTCCATCACGCGATGGTCTTCTCTCGATGCTTCTCAGCGTACTTCAAGCTCCAATCCGTGGGCTCGCAGTCGCAACAAACGCAATCGCAGAACAAAAAGAAGAGCAAACTGCTTAATTTTTGTCTCGTAGCGTAACCAAAACCAATCTTCACAACATCAAAGGAGGAAAACCATAATGGCTTTCAACAAAGAGCAATTCATCGAAGACCTCAAATCAATGACGGTTCTCGAACTTAACGAACTCGTAAAAACAATCGAAGAAGAATTCGGCGTATCAGCAGCAGCTCCAGTAGCAGTTGCAGGTGCAGGCGCAGCAGCAGCTGAAGAGCAAACTGAATTCGACGTAATCCTCACAAACGCTGGCGCTGGTAAAATCAACGTCATCAAAGCAGTTCGTGAACTTACAGGCCTCGGTCTTAAAGAAGCGAAAGCACTCGTTGACGGAACTCCGGCTCCAGTCAAAGAAGGCGTTTCTAAAGAAGATGCAGACGCAGTCAAAGCTAAGCTTGAAGAAGCTGGCGCAACTGTCGAAGTTAAGTAATCTAACTTTTACTTCTACAACCTATAGAAGCTCGCTATGGCGAGCTTCTTTTATTTCCTTGAAGAGTGGGTTAGGAGGTTCAATGCATGGGAGATCATTACTATACGAACGACCCTAGTTCGAAAAGTGCCCCTGAGACATGGACGTTTGAGTTACGAGGGAAGACATATCGCTTCACCTCGGACCGCGGCGTGTTCTCGAAAGGATCGGTCGATTTTGGGTCACGTCTCTTAATCGAATCATTTGAAGTGCCTGATGTTGAAGGACGCATTTTAGATGTGGGCTGCGGCTACGGTCCGATGGGGATCTCGCTTGCCGACGCCTCTGGGCGTGAAGCACTCCTCGTCGACGTGAACGAGCGAGCGCTTGCCTTGTCACAGCAAAACGCCGCCCAAAACGGGGTGACGATTGAGACGCGACTCAGCCACGCTTATGACGAAGTCGGTGATGAACAGTTCGCCGCGATCGTGACCAATCCGCCGATTCGGGCCGGGAAGCAAGTGGTCCACACGATTTTGCGCGATGCGTATACACACCTTGTCGTAGGTGGAGCGCTCTACGTCGTTATTCAAAAGAAACAAGGAGCGCCTTCTGCCAAGAAGTTGCTTGAAGATGTGTTCGGTCAAGTCGAAACGGTTGCAAAGGAAAAAGGCTATTTCATTTTCCGAGCAATTCGCTCTTGACAAACGGTGAAGTCTTGTTGACTCGCTATAACGTATATGCTAACATTATAAAATGCCATTGGAATGGAATTCGCCTTGAACTGCCGCGTTTGCCGCTTTTTAGACGCGGAAAAGAGACGACATTCAATGACAATGTTCGATTATTACGCCCGAAAAATTCGATAGAGAATTGGGGGTCTGAGAGGTGAATCAGTTGACTGGTCAACTTGTTCAGTACGGTCGTCACCGTCAGAGAAGAAGCTTTGCCCGTATCAGTGAGGTATTAGAGCTTCCGAATTTGATTGAAATTCAAACTGCTTCTTACGAGTGGTTCTTGCGTGAAGGATTGAAAGAGATGTTTACGGACATTTCGCCAATCTCCGACTTCACCGGAAACCTCGTGCTCGAGTTCATCGACTATTCGCTCAGTGAGCCGAAGTATTCGATCGATGAGTCGAAGGAGCGAGACGTAACTTACTCTGCGCCATTGCGCGTAAAAGTGCGTTTGCAAAACAAAGAGACAGGTGAGCTCAAAGAACAAGAAGTGTTCATGGGGGATTTCCCGCTCATGACAGAATCGGGAACGTTTATCATTAACGGTGCAGAACGCGTTATCGTTTCCCAGCTTGTTCGTTCACCAAGCGTTTATTACAACGCGAAACTCGATAAAAACGGTAAGCGTGGCTTCGGAGCGACTGTGATTCCGAACCGTGGTGCATGGCTCGAACTTGAGACAGATGCCAAAGATATCGTTTACGTTCGTATTGACCGTACCCGCAAAATCCCGGTAACGGTGTTGTTGCGTGCCCTCGGTTTCGGTACGGACCAAGAGATTATCGACCTTCTCGGGGATGACGAGTATCTTCGTAACACCCTTGAGAAAGATAATACCGAATCAACAGAAAAAGCGTTAATCGAAATTTACGAGCGTCTCCGCCCTGGTGAACCACCAACGGTTGAGAACGCGAAGTCACTTCTCGTTTCTCGTTTCTTCGACCCAAAACGTTACGACCTTGCAAACGTCGGTCGCTATAAGATGAACAAAAAACTTCATCTTAAAAACCGTCTCTTCGGTCAAAAATTGGCCGAGACGCTCGTTGACCCAGAAACAGGCGAAGTCATCGCCGAAGCTGGAACTGTCCTTGATCGTCGCAACCTTGACCGCGTTCTTCCACACTTGGAGAACGGCCTCGGTTACATGGATGCTGAGCCGACAGGCGGCGTCGCTGAAGGTGAACCGTTCGGTCTTCAATCGATCAAAGTAATCTCACCAGATGACCCAGATGGAGAGCGTATCTTGAACATTATCGGTAACGGCAATATCGACCGCAGCGTGAAACACATCACGCCGGCTGATATCATCGCATCGATCAACTACTTCTTTAACTTGCTACACGAAGTCGGAACAACAGATGACATCGACCACTTAGGAAACCGTCGTCTTCGTTCAGTCGGAGAACTTCTCCAAAATCAATTCCGGATCGGGCTTTCTCGTATGGAACGTGTCGTTAAAGAACGGATGTCGATTCAAGATCAAAACGCGATCACACCACAGGCGTTAATCAACATTCGCCCAGTTATCGCGTCGCTGAAAGAGTTCTTCGGTAGTTCGCAGTTGTCACAGTTCATGGACCAAACAAACCCGCTCGCAGAGCTCACGCACAAGCGTCGTCTCTCTGCACTTGGACCGGGTGGTTTGACACGTGAGCGTGCCGGTTTCGAAGTTCGAGATGTTCACTATTCGCACTACGGTCGGATGTGTCCAATCGAAACGCCAGAGGGACCAAACATCGGTCTCATCAACTCGCTTTCGTCTTATGCGAAAGTAAACGAGTACGGCTTCATTGAAGCTCCGTATCGTCGAGTCGACCCTGAAACAGGTCTCGTCACCAGCGAGATTCAATATATGACGGCGGATGAAGAAGATCTCTATGTCGTCGCCCAGGCGAACATGCCGCTCACAGAAGAAGGCGGATTCGCCAACGAACAAGTCCTTTGCCGTTTCCGCGGACAAAACTTGTCAGTTGAGCCGAACCGAGTCGATTACATGGACGTTTCGCCGAAACAGGTTGTTTCTGCCGCGACGGCATGTATCCCGTTCCTTGAGAACGATGACTCGAACCGTGCCCTCATGGGAGCGAACATGCAACGTCAAGCTGTACCACTTCTTCAGCCAGATTCACCGATCATCGGTACTGGGATGGAGTACGTGTCAGCGAAAGACTCTGGAGCCGCGATCATCGCGAAATTCCCAGGTGTCGTCGAGCGTGTCACAGCACGTGAAATCTTGGTCCGCCGCACGTCTGACGTGAACGGTTCTGAGGTATCAGGTGACCTTGACCGCTATAAACTTCAAAAGTATGTCCGTTCGAACCAAGGGACGTGCTATAACCAGAAGCCGATCATCGCTGCTGGCGACCGTGTCGAAAAAGGAGAAATCCTTGCTGACGGTCCGTCGATGGATATGGGTGAGCTCGCGCTCGGCCGTAACGTCGTCGTCGCCTTCATGACATGGGACGGTTACAACTATGAGGATGCGATCATCATGAGTGAGCGTCTCGTGAAAGATGACGTGTACACATCGATTCATATCGAAGAGTACGAGTCAGAATCACGCGACACGAAACTCGGACCTGAGGAAATCACACGTGATATTCCAAACGTCGGGGATGACGCACTTCGCAACTTGGACGATCGTGGGATCATCCGCATCGGTGCGGAAGTCAAGGATGGCGATATCCTCGTCGGTAAAGTTACGCCTAAAGGTGTGACTGAATTGACGGCGGAAGAGCGTCTCTTGCACGCGATTTTCGGTGAGAAGGCACGTGAAGTCCGTGATACGTCACTCCGTGTACCAAACGGCGGCGACGGCATCATCTTGGACGTCAAAGTGTTCGACCGTGAAAACGGTGACGAACTCTCACCAGGCGTGAACCAAATGGTTCGTGTCTACATCGTTCAAAAACGTAAGATTCACGAAGGGGATAAGATGGCGGGACGTCACGGTAACAAAGGTGTTATCTCGCGGATCCTCCCTGAAGAAGACATGCCATACATGCCGGACGGCACACCGATTGACATCATGCTCAACCCACTAGGTGTACCATCACGGATGAACATCGGTCAGGTACTCGAACTCCACCTTGGAATGGCGGCTAAAAAGCTCGGCATCAAAGTGGCGACACCTGTATTCGATGGTGCGCGTGAGGAAGACGTATGGGCAACGATTGAAGAAGCTGGAATGGACAAAGATGCCAAGACTCGTCTCTATGACGGTCGTACTGGTGAAGCGTTCGATAACCGCGTCTCGGTCGGTGTCATGTACATGATCAAACTCGCGCACATGGTTGATGATAAACTTCACGCACGTTCGACAGGACCATACTCGCTCGTCACGCAACAACCGCTCGGTGGTAAAGCACAGTTCGGTGGACAGCGTTTCGGTGAGATGGAAGTTTGGGCACTTGAAGCGTACGGCGCAGCCTACACGCTCCAAGAGATCCTTACAATCAAGTCGGATGACACGGTTGGCCGTGTGAAAGCATACGAGGCCATCGTGAAAGGTGAGAGCGTTCCGAAAGCGGGCGTTCCTGAGTCGTTCCGCGTCTTGATCAAAGAGCTCCAAGCGCTCGGTATGGAAGTCAAGATGATGTCTGCGGACGATGAAGAAGTTGAAATGAAAGATGAAGATGACGACAACATCCCGAACGCAACATCGGCGTTAGAACAAGTCGTTCAACCGACTGTTACGGAAGAGGAATAAGGCGAAAAGGGAGGTCGGCCCCTTGGTAGATGTTAATCGATTTGAATATATGAAAATCGGCTTGGCTTCACCCGAGAAGATCCGTTCGTGGTCTTACGGGGAAGTCAAAAAGCCGGAAACGATCAACTATCGTACACTCAAACCAGAGAAGGACGGATTGTTCTGTGAACGAATCTTCGGTCCTACGAAAGACTGGGAATGTTACTGTGGGAAATACAAACGGATCCGTTATAAAGGAGTCATTTGTGACCGCTGTGGCGTTGAAGTGACGAAAGCGAAAGTGCGTCGCGAGCGTATGGGCCATATCGAGCTCGCGGCACCAGTTTCGCACATCTGGTACTTCAAAGGGATTCCAAGCCGAATGGGGCTTGTTCTCGATATGTCACCACGTGCACTCGAAGAAGTAATCTACTTCGCGTCGTACGTCGTGACGGAGCCAGGTGACACTCCGCTTGAGAAGAAACAACTTCTCTCGGAAAAAGAATACCGTCTCTACCGTGAAAAATACGGTAGTGACTTCAAAGCAGACATGGGTGCGGAAGCAATCCGGACACTCCTTCAAGACGTACAACTCGAGAAGGAAGTCGGAGAACTCCGCGAAGAATTGAAGACGGTTCAAGGTCAGCGTCGCACACGTGCGATCAAACGCCTTGAAGTGCTCGATGCATTCTTCACGTCGGGGAATGATCCAGATTGGATGATCCTCGAAGTACTTCCTGTCATCCCGCCAGAGCTTCGCCCGATGGTGCAGCTCGACGGGGGACGCTTTGCGACTTCTGACTTGAACGATTTGTATCGTCGAGTCATCAACCGTAACAACCGTCTCAAACGTTTGCTCGACCTCGGCGCGCCGAACATCATCGTGCAAAACGAGAAGCGTATGCTTCAAGAAGCGGTTGACGCCCTCATCGACAACGGTCGTCGTGGTCGTCCGGTCACAGGACCAGGTAACCGTCCGCTTAAATCACTTTCACACATGTTGAAAGGGAAACAAGGTCGTTTCCGTCAAAACCTTCTTGGTAAACGGGTCGACTACTCAGGACGTTCGGTTATCGTCGTTGGTCCAAACTTGAAGATGTTCCAATGTGGTCTCCCGAAAGAGATGGCCCTTGAACTCTTCAAACCGTTCGTGATGAAAGAACTTGTCGGTCGCGGCATCGCGTCGAACATCAAGAACGCCAAACGTAAGATTGAGAAGATGCAACCAGAAATCTGGGGCGTCCTCGAAGAAGTCATTCGTGAGCATCCGGTTCTCTTGAACCGTGCCCCAACGCTTCACCGCCTAGGGATTCAAGCTTTCGAACCGATTCTCGTCGAAGGTCGCGCGATTCGCCTTCACCCGCTCGTATGTACGGCTTATAACGCCGACTTTGATGGTGACCAAATGGCGGTTCACGTACCACTTTCTGCTGAAGCACAAGCGGAAGCTCGTCTTCTCATGCTCGCAGCGCAAAACATCTTGAACCCGAAAGACGGTAAACCAGTTGTTACACCATCGCAGGATATGGTCCTCGGTAACTACTACATCTCGCTTGAACGCGACGATGCCGTCGGACAAGGGAAAATTTTGTCGAACGTGAACGAAGCGCTCATCGCGTATCAAAATGGCTATGTCCACTTGCATACACGTGTCGCTCTTCCAGCACGTACGCTCAACAACCCGACGTTCACAGATGAGCAAAACGAGAAATTGTTGATCACAACGGTCGGTAAAATGATCTTTAACGAGATCTTGCCGAACACGTTCCCATACTTGAACGAGCCGACGATGGAAAACTTACAGGAAGCAACGCCTGACAAGTACTTCATCGACAAAGGTGCCAACGTGGCGGAAGAAATCGCCTCACGTCCACTCATCGAGCCGTTCAAAAAAGGATTCCTTGGAAAAGTCATCGCGGAAGTGTTCCAGAAGTTTGAAACGACTGAAACAAGCCGCATGCTTGACCGGATGAAAGATCTCGGCTTCAAACACTCGACGAAAGCCGGTGTGACGGTCGGAATCGCAGATATCATCGTTCTTCCGGACAAACAAGAAATCCTTGATGAAGCGCAAACTCAAGTCGATCAAATCATGAAGTCATTCCGTCGCGGTCTCATCACTGAAGATGAGCGTTACGAGCGCGTTGTACGCTCTTGGAACGAAGCGAAGGATGAGATTCAATCACGATTGATGAAATCCCTCAATCGCTTGAACCCAATCTTCATGATGTCTGACTCAGGTGCCCGTGGTAACGCGTCCAACTTCACGCAGCTCGCAGGGATGCGTGGTTTGATGGCCGCTCCATCTGGCCGCATCATCGAACTTCCGATCAAATCTTCATTCCGTGAAGGTCTGACGGTACAAGAATACTTCATCTCGACACACGGTGCGCGTAAAGGTCTCGCCGATACAGCCCTTAAGACGGCTGACTCAGGTTACTTGACACGTCGTCTCGTTGACGTAGCCCAAGATGTCATCATCCGTGAAGAAGACTGTGGAACGGACCGCGGAATCCGCGTCGCCGCCCTCCGCGAAGGCACGGAAGAAATCGAAAACTTGTATGACCGCCTCGTCGGCCGTACAGCTTTCGAGACAGTGGCACATCCGGAAACGGGTGAAGTCATGGTCGAGAAGAACCAATTGATCACCGAAGATCTCGCTCGCGACATCGTCGATGCTGGAATCGAACGAGTTGAAATCCGGACAGCCTTTACATGTAACACGTCACACGGCGTATGTAAGAAATGTTACGGCCGCAACTTGGCGACTGGCTCGAACGTTGAAGTCGGCGAAGCTGTCGGTATCATCGCCGCCCAATCGATCGGTGAGCCAGGAACGCAGCTTACAATGCGTACCTTCCACACAGGTGGGGTAGCCGGAGATGATATCACGCAAGGTCTTCCGCGTATCCAAGAGGTATTCGAGGCTCGTAACCCGAAAGGGCAAGCGGTCATCTCGGAAATCCCTGGTACGGTCATCGACTTTACAGAATCGCGTGACAAACGTGAACTCACAGTCGAAGGACTCAGTGAGACACGCACGTACACGATCCCGTTCGGAGCACGTCTTCGTGTTCAAATCGGAGATACGGTAGAAGCCGGAGAAGTCTTCACGGAAGGTTCGATCGATCCGAAAGAATTGCTCGCCGTCCGTGGTGTATCTGGTGTTCAAAACTATCTTCTCCAAGAAGTACAAAAAGTTTACCGGATGCAAGGGGTAGAGATCGGCGACAAACACGTCGAAGTTATGGTTCGCCAAATGCTTCGCCGCGTTAAAGTCATCGAGTCTGGTGACACGCCGCTCCTCCCTGGTTCGCTCGTCGACATCAGCGTCTTCAAGGAAGCATGTAAAGATGCGCTCCGTGAAGGCAAGAGCCCGGCAACAGCGAAACCGGTCCTTCTCGGAATCACGAAAGCGTCGCTTGAGACAGATTCGTTCCTCTCGGCTGCTTCGTTCCAAGAAACAACTCGTGTATTGACAGATGCTGCCATCAAAGGCAAGCGCGACTATCTCCTCGGACTCAAAGAGAACGTCATCATCGGGAAACTCGTTCCAGCTGGTACTGGGATGCCGGTTTACCGTGATGTCGAGCTCAAAGAAGAAGAGACGAAAGCCGTCCTCGAAGACACGACAGTCGAATAAAAACGTCTTGACAGCATAGGTTGGCGGTGCTACTATGATTTAGTGCCGCCAATCGGTTGTTGTCGATGACAACGGTGTCCAGCAGTCGGCAAGCTACTCGGACGTCACCCGATCTTTCTTCGGAAAGGTTTGGCTGCTATTATTGCCACTTTCAAGGTATAACTCACGTTTTTGCGAGGTCATGGAATGCCTACGCCTCGTAAAAGCGTTTCGTTATGACCTTAAATGAACCACCCGGGTCGGTGGGTCTAGAAAATAGCATAATTCAGGAAGGGAGGATCTTCAAAGATGCCTACTATCAACCAGTTAGTCCGTAAAGGACGTAAATCGAAAGTCGTTAAATCTGACTCTCCAGCACTTAACAAAGGTTACAACAGTTTCATCAAGTCACAAACTAACGTGAGCTCACCACAGAAACGTGGTGTTTGTACACGTGTTGGTACAATGACTCCGAAGAAACCGAACTCGGCATTACGTAAGTATGCTCGTGTTCGTTTGACTAACCAAATCGAAGTGACTGCGTACATTCCAGGTATTGGCCACAACCTTCAAGAGCACAGCGTTGTTCTTATCCGTGGAGGACGTGTAAAAGACTTACCAGGGGTACGTTACCACATCGTTCGTGGTGCGCTTGACACTGCAGGTGTTGACGGACGTATGCAAGGCCGTTCTAAATACGGTACGAAACGTCCGAAAGCTGCGAAGAAGTAATTCTCGCAAAACTAAAAACTACTGAAATTTTGAAAGGAGGGTACTCGGATGCGTAAAAACCGTGCAGAACGTCGTGACGTTATCGCAGATCCGATCTACAACTCGAAATTGGTAACTCGCCTCATTAACCGTGTCATGTTAGACGGTAAAAAAGGTACAGCTCAAACTATCATTTACAACGCATTTGGCCTCATCGCTGAACGCTCAGGCAAAGAGCCTATGGAAGTGTTCGAAGAAGCAATGAACAACATCATGCCTGTACTTGAAGTTAAAGCTCGCCGTGTTGGTGGAGCAAACTACCAAGTTCCTGTTGAAGTTCGTCCAGAGCGCCGTACGACACTTGGTCTTCGTTACCTCGTGAACTACGCTCGTCTCCGCAACGAGAAAACGATGGAGCAACGTATCGCGAACGAAATCATGGATGCAGCCAATAACACTGGTGCGTCTGTTAAGAAACGCGAAGACATGCATAAGATGGCAGAAGCGAACAAAGCGTTTGCTCACTATCGTTGGTAAGTTAAACGTAAAGACCACTCCAAGTCACCAAGCGGTGGCTTAATGGAGTGGCTTTCGGGTATAATCATATCGTGTGCCAGCACACGAAAAACACATGCGGAAGGAGAATACCCAGTATGGCAAGAGAATTCTCCCTAAAGAATACTCGTAACATCGGGATCATGGCTCACATCGATGCCGGTAAAACGACAACAACTGAACGTATTCTTTATTACACAGGTCGTATCCACAAGATTGGTGAAACTCATGAAGGAGCTTCACAAATGGACTGGATGGAGCAGGAGCAAGAGCGTGGAATCACGATCACTTCTGCTGCGACAACTGCACAGTGGAATGGCCACCGTGTAAACATCATCGATACACCTGGACACGTAGACTTCACTGTTGAAGTTGAACGTTCACTCCGTGTACTTGATGGCGCAGTTGCAGTACTTGACGCTCAGTCAGGTGTTGAACCACAAACAGAAACTGTATGGCGTCAAGCGACGACTTACGGTGTTCCACGTGTCGTATTCGTCAACAAGATGGATAAGATCGGTGCGGACTTCTTGTACTCGGTGAAAACACTTCACGAGCGCTTGCATGCAAATGCACACCCAATCCAACTTCCAATCGGTGCGGAAGACGAATTCAAAGGAATCGTCGACCTCGTCGAAATGAAGACGTACATGTACTCGAACGACCTCGGTACTGACATCGAAGTAACGGATGGCTTCCCAGCTGACATGGCTGACGAAGCTGAAGAACTTCGCGGTCAATTGATCGAAGCGGTCGCAGACTACAACGAAGAGTTGATGATGAAATACCTCGAAGGCGAAGAGATCTCAATCGACGAACTCAAAGCTGGTATTCGTAAAGCAACACTCAGCGTAGAATTCTACCCTGTACTCGTTGGTTCGGCCTTCAAAAACAAAGGTGTTCAATTGATGTTGAACGCTGTTGTTGATTACCTCCCGTCACCAGTTGACGTTGAGTCAATCAAAGGGATCAACCTCGACACAGAAGAAGAAATCACGCGTGAGCCTTCGGATGATGCGCCGTTCTCGGCACTTGCGTTCAAAGTCATGACGGATCCTTACGTCGGTAAATTGACGTTCTTCCGTGTGTACTCTGGTACAGCACAAGCTGGTTCGTATGTGAAGAACTCGACTAAAGGTAAGCGTGAGCGCCTCGGTCGTATCCTTCAAATGCACGCGAACAGCCGTGAAGAGATTCCAATGGTATATGCTGGTGACATCGCCGCAGCTGTTGGTCTCAAAGATACTACGACTGGTGATACGCTTTGCTCAGAGAAAGACAACGTCGTTCTCGAGTCAATGACATTCCCAGAACCAGTTATCTCGGTCGCAATCGAGCCTAAATCGAAAGCCGACCAAGACAAAATGGGTCAAGCCCTCGCGAAACTCGCAGAAGAGGATCCAACTTTCCGCACTGAAACAAACCAAGAGACTGGTCAAACGATCATCTCTGGTATGGGTGAGCTTCACCTTGATATCCTCGTTGACCGTATGCGTCGCGAATTCAAAGTAGAAGCAAACGTCGGTGCACCACAAGTTGCTTACCGTGAGACAATCCGTGGCGCTGCGAAGATCGATTCGAAATTCGTACGTCAATCAGGTGGACGCGGTCAGTACGGTCACGTTGTCGTTGAATTCGAGCCGAACGAAGAAGGCGCTGGATTCGCATTCGAGAACAAGATCGTCGGTGGTGTTGTACCACGTGAATACGTCCCAGCTGTTCAAAACGGGATTGAAGAAGCTCTCGAAAACGGTATCCTCGCTGGTTACCCAGTAGTTGACGTTAAAGCTGCCCTCGTCTTCGGATCTTACCACGATGTCGACTCGAACGAGATGGCGTTTAAAGTTGCTGCTTCGATGGCGGTTAAACAACTTAAGGAGCAAGCGAAAGCTGTTATCCTTGAGCCAATGATGCGTGTTGAAGTTGTCATCCCAGAAGAATACTTGGGAGACATCATGGGTGACGTCACGTCACGCCGTGGACGCGTAGAAGGTATGGAAGCACGCGGTAACGCACAAGTCGTTAAAGCAATGGTTCCACTTTCAGAAATGTTCGGTTATGCGACATCGCTTCGTTCACGTACGCAAGGACGTGGAACGTACTCGATGCACTTCGATCACTATGAAGAAGTGCCGAAGTCAATCGCAGAAGAAATCATCAAAAAAGCGAACGGCTAATAACGGTTGTAACGCTGAATTGATTGTTGTAAGCTAAGGAGGACGTATGTTAAAAGTAGCCTACGTCTTCCTAGTTAAATAAAAATTAATTGTCTAATAGAGGAGGAATCTAGAATGGGTAAAGAAAAATTCGACCGTTCTAAACCGCACGTTAACGTTGGTACAATTGGCCACGTCGACCACGGTAAAACAACTTTGACTGCAGCGATCTCAGCTGTACTTTCAAAAGCACAAGGGAAAACAGCTACAAAGTTTGACGCAATCGATGGTGCTCCTGAAGAGCGTGAGCGCGGTATCACAATCGCAACAGCTCACATCGAGTACGAAACAGAAAAACGCCACTATGCACACGTTGACTGCCCAGGTCACGCTGACTATGTTAAAAACATGATCACTGGTGCTGCACAAATGGACGGCGCGATCCTCGTTGTTTCTGCAACTGATGGCCCAATGCCACAAACACGTGAGCACATCCTTCTTTCACGTCAAGTAGGTGTTCCTTTCATCGTCGTATTCATGAACAAAGTTGACATGGTTGACGACGAAGAACTCCTCGAGCTCGTTGAAATGGAAATCCGTGAACTTCTTTCTGAGTATGACTTCCCAGGCGACGACCTTCCTGTAATCAAAGGTTCTGCACTTGGCGCGCTTAACGGCGAAGCTCAGTGGGAAGAAAAAATCATGGAACTCATGAACGCAGTTGATGAGTACATCCCTGAGCCAGTTCGTGACACGGACAAAGAATTCATGATGCCAGTTGAGGACGTATTCTCAATCACTGGTCGCGGTACTGTAGCGACTGGTCGTGTTGAGCGTGGTGTTCTCCGCGTCAACGACGAAGTTGAAATCGTTGGTCTTACAGAAGAAACTAAGAAAACTGTATGTACTGGTGTAGAGATGTTCCGTAAGCTTCTCGACTACGCTGAAGCTGGCGACAACATCGGTGCTCTTCTCCGTGGTGTATCACGTGAAGACATCGAGCGTGGACAAGTACTTGCTAAGCCAGGTTCAATCACGCCGCACTCGAAGTTCAAAGCTTCGATCTACGTTCTTTCTAAAGAAGAGGGTGGCCGTCACACGCCATTCTTCGCGAACTACCGTCCGCAGTTCTACTTCCGTACAACTGACGTAACAGGTATCGTTCACCTTCCAGAAGGTACTGAAATGGTAATGCCAGGAGACAACATCGAGTTGACGATCGAATTGATTTCTACAATCGCGATCGAAGACGGAACACGTTTCTCAATCCGTGAGGGTGGCCGTACAGTAGGCGCTGGTTCAGTAACTGAAATCATCGAGTAATCGATTGATACACTGACCTTTCAAGCAGTCCGCATTTTGCGGGCTGCTTTTTTGTTTTGTGGCGAGACGTGGTAAGATGAGACATATGTCGAATGAAAGGGGAGACGATGATGGAGAAGCAAGTCGAGACGTTATGTCGCTTGAACGGAATCGCGTGTCGGTTCGGTGGATCGACGTTATTAAAGCATCATGGATTAATCGGAACGGCGAACGACTTGGATGTGTTTGTCGAACCGGATCAATTCGAGCGATTGGATCAAGTATTGAGCCGTGCTGGGAAGAAAGTCGAGTCGGCGCCACATCCAGATTACGTGACGACCTACTTTGGGGAATATGAGTTCGAAGGCGGAGATATTGATGTGATGGCCAGTTTTCGGATGAAGTGTACCGATGGGATCTATACACATCCTTATATTGAACCGACCGGCAGTTGGATGCATCTCGAAGAGTGGATTGTACTGTACACGGTGATGAACCGACCGGATAAACTTGAGCGTCTGACACATCACTTTGAGACAAATATGCTTGACGAGACAATTGTCCAAACTTGCTTGAAACGAGCCCCAGCCTCGGTCATCGAATCTGTCACGGAGCGCTTTGGAGAACGTATGAAACGCTAGGTAGAGTTGGCATGGCGGTTCTTGAAACAAATAGTTCAACAAAAGAAGGAAAATAGCTTGCAAAAGGGTTCAAATCTTGTTACATTAGTGAACGTTGAACAACGCACCAGACATCCGGCACGATTTAAAAATCAAATCTTGCATTTCATATGTAGATTCGATATAATGATTAAGTGTTTGTGCGAGTGGTGAGAGACTTTACAGCAGAAATCGGGTCCAATCGTTGATTTGCAATGATCGGATACCTCTGCTGACACAAGCACGCTGCGATGAAGCGGGAGGTTATGACACGCCAGGCAGCTTTGCCATGGCCGGTGTGGAAATTTCCGCGGAGAACTGTCTATTTTTAAAAATAGGCGACAAAGGAGGGAAACTTACATGGCAAATGAAAAAATCCGTATTCGTTTAAAAGCATACGACCATCGCGTTCTCGATCAATCAGCTGAGAAAATCGTTGAAACTGCGAAACGTTCAGGTGCGAAGGTCTCGGGTCCAATCCCGCTTCCAACTGACAAATCGATCTACACGATCCTTCGTGCGGTTCACAAGTATAAAGATGCTCGTGAGCAGTTCGAGATGCGTACACACAAACGCTTGATCGACATCGTTAACCCAACACCAAAAACGGTTGATGCGCTTATGCGCCTCGAATTACCATCAGGTGTTGACATCGAAATCAAACTTTAATTCTTCATATAGTAGATACTAGCCAGAAGAGACAATAATTATTAAACAGGAGGTGTATCTCATGGCTAAAGGAATCTTAGGAACAAAACTTGGTATGACTCAAATCTTCAACGAAGCAGGCGAAGTCGTACCAGTAACAGTAGTTGCTGTCGAAGGAAACGTCGTGCTTCAACTTAAAACAGTTGAAACTGACGGTTACGAAGCAGTTCAACTCGGTTTCGGAGACATCAAAGAATCACGTCAAAACAAACCGGCAAAAGGTCACGCTGCGAAAGCAAACGCGACACCTAAGCGCTTCATGAAAGAGATTCGTACTTCAGTAGAAGGATACGAAATCGGTCAAGAGATCAAGGCGGACATTTTCGCTGCAGGTGAATTAGTAGACGTAACAGGTACATCGAAAGGTAAAGGATTCCAAGGTGCGATCAAGCGTCACGGACAATCACGTGGACCAATGGCTCACGGTTCGCGCTACCACCGTCGTCCTGGTTCGATGGGTCCTGTAGCTCCTAACCGCGTATTTAAAGGGAAGCTTCTTCCTGGTCAAATGGGCGGCGAGCGTAAAACGATTCAAAACCTTGAAGTTGTCAAAGTTGACGCGGAACGCGGCCTTGTACTCGTTAAAGGCGCAATCCCAGGCGCTCGCAAGTCGAACGTCATCATCAAAACAGCGGTAAAAGGTAACTAATTAACTGCACGGAAAGGAGGAATTACGAATGCCTAAAGTAGCTTTGCTTAACCAAACAGGTTCACAAGTTGGCGAAATCGAATTGGCAGAAGCCATCTTCGGTATCGAGCCAAACGACTCAGTACTTTATGACGCGATCGTCATGCAACAAGCATCACGCCGTCAAGGTACTCACGATACGAAAGGTCGCTCGGAAGTACGCGGTGGCGGCCGTAAACCATGGAAACAAAAGGGAACTGGTCGTGCGCGCCAAGGTTCTATCCGCTCACCACAATGGGTTGGTGGTGGTACAGTCTTCGGTCCAACACCACGTTCATACTCTTACAAGCTTCCTAAAAAAGTTCGTCGTTTAGCACTTCTCTCGGCTCTTTCGTCGAAAGTGAAAAACAACGAAATGATCGTCCTCGAAGGCCTTGCTTTCGATGCACCAAAAACAAAAGACATGGCTGCTGTTTTGAACAGCTTGTCAGTAGCACGTAAGGCTCTTGTAGTCACAGCGGACTACAATGAGACTATCGCTCTCGCAGCTCGTAACATCCCAGGAGTGACTGTGATCGAGGCAGCAGGCGTTAACGTTCTTGACCTCGTTGCTAACGACAAAGTCATCTTCACTAAAGATGCGGTTGCGAAGGTAGAGGAGGTGCTTGCATAATGGCTCAAGCATACGATATCATCAAACGTCCTATCATCACTGAGCGTTCTGTTAGCCTCATGGAAGCTAACAAATACGTTTTCGAGATCGACGTTAAAGCGACTAAATCGCAAGTGAAGTACGCTATCGAAACAATCTTCAATGTGAAAGTTGCTTCGGTAAACACAATGAACATGAAACCGAAAGCGAAACGTGTCGGTCGTCACTCTGGTTACACAGCTCGTCGTAAAAAAGCGATCGTAACCCTTGCTGAAGGCAACACAATCGACTTCCTCGGTTAATTTACTACCTTAGAAGAAAAGGAGGGAATCCTCGATGGCAATTAAAAAGTTTAAGCCGACCACTAACGGTCGCCGTAACATGACATCTCTCGACTTTGCAGAGATCACAACGAACCGTCCTGAAAAATCGTTAACTGAAAAGCTTTCGAAAAAAGGCGGTCGTAACAACCAAGGTCGTTTGACTGTGCGTCACCAAGGTGGCGGGCACAAACGCAAATACCGTATCATCGATTTCAAACGTAACAAAGATGGCATCGTCGGACGCGTTGCTACGATCGAATACGATCCAAACCGTTCAGCGAACATCGCCCTCATCAACTATGCAGATGGTGAGAAACGTTACATCCTCGCTCCTAAGGGCATCAAAGTAGGCATGGAAATCATGTCTGGTCCTGAAGCGGATATCAAAGTGGGGAACGCTCTTCCACTCGTGAACATCCCTGTCGGTACTACTATCCACAACATCGAGCTTAAGCCTGGTAAGGGCGGTCAGCTTGTTCGTGCGGCTGGTGCATCGGCACAAATCCAAGGACGTGACGGCAAGTACGTCATCGTTCGTCTTCAGTCAGGTGAATCACGCTTGTTCCTCGGCACTTGCCGCGCGACAGTCGGTTCAGTTGGTAACGAAGAACACGAACTCGTAAACATCGGTAAAGCAGGACGTTCACGTTGGTTAGGCAAACGCCCAACAGTACGTGGTTCTGTAATGAACCCGGTTGATCACCCACACGGTGGTGGTGAAGGTCGTGCGCCAATCGGTCGTTCGGGCCCACTTACTCCTTGGGGTAAACCAGCTCTTGGTCTTAAAACACGTAAGAAAAACAAATCGAGCGACATGTACATCCTTCGTCGCCGTAAGAAATAATTACTACATGATTCTCGGGCGGTTCGAAAGAGCCGTTCCCGAATCATTCCAAAGGGAGGTTCTATCATGGGTCGCAGCTTGAAAAAAGGTCCATTCGCAGATCACCATTTGCTCGCTAAAGTTGACAAACTCAACGAATCTGGTGAGAAGCAAGTCATCAAAACTTGGTCACGTCGCTCGACAATCTTCCCAGAATTCATGGGTCACACGTTCGGTGTACACGATGGTCGTAAACACGTACCAGTATTCGTGACAGAAGACATGGTCGGTCACAAACTTGGTGAATTCGCTCCAACACGCACGTACAAAGGTCACGGATCAGACAAGAAAACGAAACGGTAATTTGAGGGGAGGTCAAATCCATGCAAGCTAAAGCATCAGCTAATATGGTCCGTCTTGCTCCTCGCAAAGCACGTCTCGTTGTAGACTTAATTCGCGGGAAACAAGTCGGCGAAGCGCTCTCTGTCCTTGCTCACACGAACAAGGCAGCGTCGCCAATCGTTGAAAAAGTATTGAAGTCAGCGATTGCAAACGCAGAGCACAACTACGATATGAATATTGAGAACCTTGTGGTGTCGGAAATCTACGTCAACGAAGGTCCAACACTCAAACGCTTCCGCCCACGTGCGATGGGTCGCGCAAGCCGTATTAACAAACGCACAAGCCACATCCACATCGTGGTAACTGAGAAATAAGGAGGGATATGTAGTGGGTCAAAAGGTAAATCCGCACGGTCTTCGCGTTGGTATTATCAAAGACTGGGATTCGCGTTGGTACGCTGAGAAAGACTACGCAGATCTCCTTCATGAAGACTTCGTTATTCGTGAATACATCGAAAACAAAATGAAGGATGCTAGTATTTCTAAAGTAGAAATCGAACGCGCTGCAAATCGCGTGAACATTTCGCTTCACACTGCGAAACCAGGTATGGTTATCGGTAAGGGTGGTTCGGAAATCGAGTCACTCCGCAAAAACATCATCAAGCTTGCTGAAGGCAAACGTGTTCACATCAACGTTGTTGAAGTGAAAAACGCGGACGCTGTCGCTAAACTTGTTGCTGAAAACATCGCTCGTCAATTGGAAGGCCGTGTGTCATTCCGTCGTGCAATGAAACAATCAATCCAACGTTCGATGCGCACAGGCATCAAAGGGATCAAAACAGAAGTTTCTGGTCGTCTTGGTGGCGCTGATATCGCTCGTTCAGAGAAGTACTCGGAAGGAACAGTTCCACTTCACACACTCCGTGCCGATATCGATTACGGAACAGCTGAAGCTGACACAACTTATGGTAAAATCGGAATCAAAGTCTGGTTGTACCATGGTGAAGTTCTTCCAACAAAAAACAACACAGCTAAAAACGCTGAATAATAAACACTCTTTCAGGAAGGAGGCAACACACTATGTTGTTACCTAAACGCGTGAAATATCGTCGTGTACACCGTGGTAAAATGCGCGGGAATGCAAAACGCGGCACAACAGTACATTTCGGTGAATTCGGTCTCCAATCGCTCGAAGCGAGCTGGATTACAAACCGTCAAATCGAATCAGCACGTATCGCAATGACACGTTATATGAAACGTGGTGGTAAAGTGTGGATCAAGATCTTCCCACACAAACCATACACGAAAAAGCCTCTCGAAGTCCGAATGGGTTCGGGTAAAGGTGCTCCAGAAGGCTGGGTAGCTGTAGTTAAGCCTGGCAAAGTTATGTTTGAAATCGCGGGTGTATCTGAGGAAGTCGCACGTGAGGCACTTCGTCTTGCAGCGCACAAACTTCCAGTTAAATGTAAGTTCGTGAAACGTGAAGAAAATGGTGGTGATACGAATGAAAGCAACTGATCTCCGTCAATCAACAACTGAAGAGCTCAACGGTAAAGTAGGCGAGTGGAAAGAAGAACTCTTTAACCTTCGTTTCCAATTAGCTACAGGTCAGCTTGAGAATCCTGCTCGTATCCGTGAAGTACGCAAGTCGATTGCGCGTGCTAAAACGATTCTTCGTGAACGCGAACTCGGCATCAACAACGGCTAATCTAATCGGATTCTTTAAGAGGAGGTAACACTCATGGAACGCAATAAGCGTAAAGTACTCACTGGACGCGTCGTGTCTGACAAAATGGACAAAACGATCGTCGTTGCAGTTGAAACAAAAGTACGTCATAAGCTTTATGGCAAACGTGTAAACTACACGAAGAAATTTAAAGCGCACGATGAGAACAATGTCGCTAAAATCGGCGATGTAGTACGCATCGCGGAAACACGTCCGCTTTCTAAAGACAAACGTTTCCGTCTCGTAACAGTAGTAGAAGAATCAGTAATCATCTAATAACAGTTCGGATCTATAAACATCCGGAGGGAGGTACACTCGCATGATTCAACAAGAATCTCGCTTGAAAGTAGCAGACAACTCTGGCGCGCGTGAACTGTTGACAATTAAAGTCCTCGGTGGTTCAGGTCGTAAGACTGCAAACATCGGTGACATCATCGTCGCGACGGTAAAACAAGCAACACCAGGTGGCGTTGTTAAAAAAGGTGACGTTGTCAGAGCAGTTGTCGTTCGTACAAAACGCGGCGCTCGTCGTAAAGATGGTTCGTACATCCGTTTCGATGAGAACGCAGCAGTCATCATCAAAGATGACAAGAGCCCACGCGGCACTCGGATCTTCGGGCCAGTTGCACGTGAACTTCGTGAAAAAGAATTCATGAAGATCGTTTCGTTGGCACCGGAAGTACTTTAATTTCCAATTTCAATCCTATAAGGAGGTGCGCAAAACGATGCATGTTAAAAAAGGCGATACAGTCCAGGTAATGTCTGGTAAAGATAAAGGCAAGCAAGGGGTTATCCTCAAAGCTATGCCAAGCAAGAACCGCGTAGTCGTAGAAGGTATCAACGTGATTAAAAAACACTCGAAACCATCACAAGCGAATCCACAAGGCGGTATCCTTGAAATCGAAGCACCAATTCACGTCTCGAACGTCATGCCACTCGACCCTAAAACGGGCAAACCAACTCGCGTTGGTTTCAAAGTAGTCGATGGTAAAAAAGTTCGTGTCGCGAAATCGGGCGAAGTACTCGATAAATAAGAAGAACGTGACGAAAGGAGGTCCATTCGACTATGAACCGTTTGCAAGAGAAGTATAAAAGCGACATCGTGAAAGCGATGATGGATAAATTCAACTATGACTCAGTTATGCAAGTCCCACAGGTCGACAAGATCGTCATCAACATGGGTGTAGGTGACGCTGTTTCGAACTCGAAGGCGCTTGACATGGCAGTGGAAGAATTATCGATTCTTTCTGGTCAAAAACCACTCGTAACGAAGGCTAAGAAATCAATCGCTGGTTTCAAACTTCGTGAAGGCATGCCAATCGGTGCGAAGGTTACACTTCGTGGCGAGCGTATGTACGATTTCCTCGACAAATTGGTAACTGTTTCACTTCCACGTGTACGTGACTTCCGCGGTGTATCGAAGAAAGCATTCGACGGACGCGGTAACTACACGCTTGGTGTGAAAGAGCAACTTATTTTCCCTGAGATCGATTACGATAAAGTAACAAAAGTACGCGGTATGGATATCGTTGTTGTTACAACAGCGAACACAGACGAAGAAGCTCGTGAATTGCTCACACTTCTCGGAATGCCATTCCAAAAATAATCTAAAGGGAGGTCGACAACATGGCTAAAAAGTCAATGGTGAATCGCGAACAAAAACGCGAGAAACTCGTTGCCCAGTACGCTGAGAAACGTGCACAATTGAAAGCTGAAGGCGACTACATCGGACTCAGCAAATTGCCACGTAACTCTTCACCTGTGCGTCTTCATAACCGTTGCCGCATCACAGGTCGTCCACATGGTTACATGGGTAAATTCGGGATCAGCCGTATCAAGTTCCGTGATCTTGCATACAAAGGTCAAATCCCTGGTGTTAAAAAAGCAAGTTGGTAATCCACTAACAGTGTGAAAGGAGGTACATCGCATGGTAATGACAGACCCAATTGCAGATATGCTTACACGTATCCGTAACGCTAACATGGTTCGCCATGAAAAATTAGAGCTTCCAGCTTCTAATATCAAACGTGAGGTTGCAGAGATCCTCAAGCGTGAAGGTTTCATTCGCGATGTTGAATATATCGAGGACGCTAAGCAAGGTACACTTCGTTTGTTCCTTAAATACGGAGCAAGCAACGAACGTGTTATCACTGGTCTCAAACGCATTTCGAAACCAGGTCTTCGTGTATACGCAAAAGCAGATGAAGTACCAAAAGTACTCGGAGGACTCGGTATCGCAGTTCTTTCGACATCAAAAGGTCTTATGACTGATAAAGAAGCTCGCCAACAACAAGTCGGCGGCGAAGTGCTCGCCTACATCTGGTAAGTCACTTTTCTAACAAGAACGGAGGTGTAATCAATGTCACGTATTGGTAAAAAACCAGTTACGATTCCAGCTGGCGTTACTGTCACGGTTGCAGAAGACAACACGGTCACAGTAAAAGGTGCTAAAGGTGAACTTTCGCTTTCAGCTAACCCAGCCTTGGAAGTCAAAATTGAAGAAAACGAATTGACTGTCGTTCGTCCGGATGACTCGAAAGAGAACCGTACGATCCACGGTACGACACGTGCCCTTATCGCCAACATGGTAGAAGGTGTGTCTAACGGATTCCAGAAAACACTTGAGATCTCAGGGGTTGGTTACCGTGCTGCTAAGCAAGGAAACAAACTCGTCCTCAGCCTCGGTTACTCGCACCCAATCGAGTACGTTGCTGAAGAAGGTATCGAGATCGAAGTTCCTTCAAACACGCAAATCATCGTTAAAGGGATTAACAAAGAGCGCGTCGGTCACGTTGCAGCTCAAATCCGCTCGTACCGTGCTCCAGAACCTTACAAAGGTAAAGGTGTTCGTTACTCTGATGAACGTATTCGCCGTAAAGAAGGTAAGACTGGTAAGTAATTCGTCACGAAATGAACGGAAAGGAGTGGCATAAATGATCACAAAAGCAGACAAAAATGCAGTTCGTAAGAAACGTCATGCTCGTGTACGTCGTACGATCACGGGGACAGCAGCTCGTCCACGTTTGAACGTATTCCGCTCGAGCAAGCACATCTACGTTCAACTCATCGATGATGCAGCACAAACAACGCTTGTGTCAGCATCTTCGAAAGATAAAGCTCTCGATCTTACAAACGGCGGCAACGTTGAAGCAGCGAAAGCTGTTGGTAAACTTGCAGCTGAACGTGCACTCGAGAAAGGTATCGACACTGTTGTGTTCGACCGTGGTGGATACCTCTATCATGGCCGCGTCAAAGCTGTTGCTGAAGCAGCTCGTGAAGCAGGTCTTAAATTCTAACAAAAAGGAGGGGACACTCGATGCGCCAGTTAGACGTTAACATGGAACAACTTGAAGAACGCGTTGTTACCGTAAACCGCGTCGCGAAAGTCGTGAAAGGTGGCCGTCGCTTCCGTTTCGCCGCTCTCGTCGTCGTAGGTGACAAAAATGGTCACGTCGGTTTCGGTACAGGTAAGGCACAAGAGGTGCCAGAAGCGATCCGCAAGGCTATTGAAGCCGCTAAGAAAAACATGGTTCAAGTACCGATGGTCGGTACAACAATTCCACACGAAATCACAGGAGTATTCGGAGCAGGTCGTGTATTCATGAAACCAGCTTCTGAAGGTACTGGGGTTATCGCAGGTGGTCCAGTTCGTGCAGTGCTCGAACTCGCAGGTGTAGGTGACATCCTTTCGAAATCGCTTGGATCTAACACACCAATCAACATCGTCCGTGCGACGGTTAAAGGCTTGACAGAGCTTAAAAAAGCAGAGGAAGTTGCTAAACTACGCGGTAAAAGCGTAGAAGAACTTCTTAAATAAGGGAGGGAATTAGACATGGCGAAACTCGCAATCACCCTCACACGCAGCACTATTGGTCGTCCGGAAGATCAGCGTGTAACAGTACGTACACTTGGTCTTCGTAAAATGCATCAGACTGTCGTTGTCCCTGACAACGTAGCGATGCGCGGTATGATCAAAAAAGTGTCGCACCTTGTGACTGTAAACGAAATCAACGAATAATAAAGATCTTACTAAATAAGGAGGTGCCACTATGAAACTCCATGAATTGAAGCCAACTCCAGGTTCGCGTCACGAACGCAACCGTGTCGGTCGCGGTATGGCGACTGGTAACGGTAAAACTTCTGGCCGTGGACATAAAGGTCAAAAAGCTCGTTCGGGCGGTGGCGTTCGTCCAGGATTCGAAGGTGGGCAAAACCCACTTTACCGTCGTCTTCCAAAACGCGGTTTCAACAACCCTACTCGTAAAGAGTATGCAGTTGTTTCCCTAGACACGCTTAACCGTTTCGAGGCAGGTACTGAAGTTACTCCAGAACTCTTAATTGAGACTGGTGTTGTCAGCTCTGCTAAAGACGGAATCAAAGTACTTGCTAACGGCAAGCTTGAAACAAAATTGACTGTAAAAGCCAACAAATTCTCGGGTGCAGCGAAAGAAGCGATCGAAGCAGCTGGCGGTTCAGTTGAGGTGATCTGATGTTTCAGACGATCTCCAATATGTGGCGCGTGAAAGATATTCGACAGCGTATTCTCTTCACACTCGCAATCATCATCATTTTCCGCATCGGGGCCCATATCCCGGTGCCGATGGTGAATACGGATGTGTTGCGTTTTGACTCAGGTGGTCTTTTAGACTTCTTGAACTTGTTTGGAGGAAATGCTTTACAGAACTTCTCCCTGTTCGCAATGGGGATCATGCCGTACATCACGGCATCGATCGTTGTGCAGCTCTTACAAATGGACGTCGTTCCGAAGTTTGCCGAATGGGCAAAACAAGGCGAGTCCGGGCGTAAAAAGTTAGCGACGGTCACGCGCTATGGGACGATCATGTTAGGGTTTATCCAAGCGACGTCATTGTCGTTCGGATTTAACCGCCTCTATCCAGGTCTCGTCAACGAGACGTGGGGCACGGCAACCTATTTCGTGATTGCGATCGTGCTGACTGCAGGTACGGCGTTCTTGATGTTCCTTGGTGAGATGACGACGGAGAAAGGTGTTGGGAATGGTATTTCCATCATTATCTTCGCCGGTATCGTCGCTGGGTTCCCAAGAATCTTTACGCAGATTTATGAAACGAAGCTCCAAAATGCTGGAGATGCGTTATTCATTAACATCGTTTACTTGGTTGTGTTATTGCTCGTCATTCTTGCGGTGACCATGGGGATCATTTATGTTCAACAGGCCGCTCGTAAAATTCCGATCCAATACGCAAAACGCACGGCGAACCGTACCCCTGTGGGCGGACAGTCGACGCACTTGCCAATCAAACTAAACGCTGCCGGTGTCATCCCGGTCATCTTTGCGATTTCCTTCATGGTGACACCACCAACTGTTGCAAGCTTCATTGCTTCTCCGGAAACGACGCAGAAGTTGCAGACTTACTTCGATACGACATCTCCAATCGGAATGTCCATCTACGTAGCGCTCATCATCGCGTTCGCTTACTTCTATACATTCATTCAGGTCAACCCTGAACAGATGGCAGAAAACCTGCAGAAGCAAGGTGGCTATATTCCTGGGATTCGTCCTGGGGCGCAAACAGAACAGTACATCACGAAGTTGCTCTATCGTTTGACATTCTTCGGAGCGATTTTCCTATCGCTCGTTGCGATCATGCCGACAATCTTCATTAAGCTTGCCGGTCTCCCAACTTCGGTGCAAATCGGAGGAACGAGCTTGTTGATCGTCATCGGGGTAGCCCTCGAAACGATGAAACAAATCGAAAGTCAACTCGTAAAACGACACTACAAAGGCTTTATCCGTTAAAGCGGAAGGAAGGGTACACCCTTCCTTCCTGTCGTGTTACGACGTGTTGTGAAAATCAAAACTGGAGGCTAACTGAGATGAATCTAGTACTCATGGGCTTACCGGGTGCAGGGAAAGGGACTCAAGCGGCTAAAATCGTCGAAGAGTACCAAATCCCACACATTTCGACAGGCGACATGTTTCGTGCGGCAATCAAAGGCGGAACGCCACTCGGCAAAGAAGCAAAATCGTTCATGGATAAAGGCGAACTCGTACCGGATGAGGTAACAATCGGAATCGTACGTGAGCGTTTGAGTCAAGATGATACGAAAAACGGTTTCTTGCTCGATGGATTCCCGCGTACTGTTGCTCAAGCAGAGGCACTCGAAAGTTTGCTTAAAGATTTGGGAAAACAGATTGACCATGTCGTGAATATCGATGTGGATGCGGAAATTCTCGTCCCGCGTTTGACAGGTCGTTGGATCTGCCCGACGTGTGGTGCGACATATCACGTGATCTTCAACCCACCTAAAGTGGAAGGCATCTGTGATGTGGATGGGTCGGCTCTCATGCAACGTGAAGACGATAAAGAGGAAACGGTTCGCCGTCGCCTTGACGTCAACATTGAGCAATCGAAACCACTCATTGACTTTTACGCTGAAAAAGGGTATCTTCGTACATTGGATGGAGATCGTCCAATCGATGTCGTATACGCCGATGTCAAAGCGTTACTCGGTGGTACTGAATGATCATCACGAAGACGCCTCGTGAAATAGCGATTATGCGTGAGGCTGGGCAAATTGTTGCTCGAACACACCAGGTGCTCAAAGAGCACATCAAACCAGGTATTACGACGCTTGAGCTCGACCGGATCGCGGAAGAATACATTCGCAGCCAAGGTGCGACACCGTCGTTCAAAGGCTACAACGGGTTTACCGGTAGCGTTTGTGCTTCAGTGAACGAAGAGCTTGTTCATGGGATTCCCGGGGAACGGGTATTGAACGATGGAGATATCATCTCAATCGACATCGGTGCCTACTATAACGGATACCATGGAGATTCCGCTTGGACGTATCCAGTGGGAACAATCACGGAAGAGACACAGCAGTTACTTGACGTGACTGAAGAAAGTCTGTATAAAGGATTGGAGCACGCTAAGGCTGGACAGCGTTTAACAGATATTTCGCATGCGATTCAAGCGTATGTGGAATCTCATGATTTCTCTGTTGTCCGCGAATACGTCGGTCATGGTGTCGGACAAAATTTGCATGAAGAACCGCAAATTCCGCACTATGGTCCACCGGGTAAAGGGCCGCGCCTGAAGACTGGAATGACGTTAGCCATTGAACCAATGGTGAACGCTGGTCAACGCTATGTTCGGACACTGGCTGACAACTGGACAGTTGTGACAGTGGACGGTAGCATGTGCGCCCACTTTGAGCACACCATCGCCATCACAGACGATGGATACGAGATTTTAACGAAACTCGATTCCGGTGAATGAGGCTCTATTGCTTCGTGCTGATCCGTTACGGATCCTTCTCTCACAGTACAATGCGATAGATCGTCTGTGCTCCTAAATATCTTCATATAGAAAGGGGAATAAATGATGGCGAAACAAGATGTCATTGAAGTGGAAGGCACTGTTGTCGAACCACTTCCAAACGCAATGTTTAAAGTGGAGTTAGAAAACGGCCACACGGTGCTCGCGCACGTCTCAGGGAAAATTCGGATGCACTACATTCGAATCCTTCCAGGTGACCGCGTAACTGTCGAGTTGTCTCCGTACGACTTGACTCGCGGGCGGATTACGTACCGTTACAAGTAACTCCGATTTTTCCAGGAGGAGGGTATAATCATGAAAGTAAGACCGTCGGTAAAACCGATCTGCGAAAAATGTAAAGTTATTCGTCGTAAGGGTAAAGTAATGGTAATTTGCGAAAACCCGAAACACAAACAAAAACAAGGTTAATCTAAGAGGAGGTGCACACATGGCACGTATTGCTGGTGTAGATATTCCACGCGAAAAACGTATCGTTATTTCGCTCACATACATCTTTGGTATTGGTAAAACAAGAGCACAAGAAATTTTGAAGGCTGCAAACGTATCTGAAGATTCACGCACACGTGATCTTACAGAAGACGAAATCAACCGTATCCGTGAAGCAATTGACGGAATTAAAGTTGAAGGTGACCTTCGCCGTGAAGTTTCACTCAACATTAAACGTTTGATCGAGATCGGCGCATATCGCGGTGTTCGTCACCGTCGTAGTCTCCCTGTTCGCGGACAAAACACGAAGAACAACTCGCGTACTCGTAAAGGCCCACGCCGTACAGTAGCGAACAAGAAGAAGTAAAGGAGGGAATTGAACAATGGCGAAACGTAAGCAAAATGTACGTTCAAAACGTAAAGTCAAAAAACATGTTGAAGTCGGTGTGGTACACATCCGTTCTACATTCAACAACACAATCATCACAATCACTGACACGCAAGGTAACGCGATCTCATGGGCTACTTCTGGTAACCTTGGATTTAAAGGATCACGTAAATCGACTCCGTTCGCAGCACAATTGGCTGCTGAAACTGCAGCGAAAGTTGCAATGGACAACGGTATGCGTACAGTAGAAGTTAACGTTAAAGGTCCTGGTGCTGGACGTGAAGCGGCTATCCGTGCCCTCCAAGCTACTGGTCTTGAAGTAACTGCAATCCGTGACGTAACACCAGTTCCGCACAACGGTTGCCGCCCTCCAAAACGTCGCCGCGTATAATCGCTTGTGCGTGTGAAGGGCTTACCTAGCACAAACAGCATATACAATGCAGCTCACGCTGCATGGCAGGATACACTCAAGGAGGGGTTCAGATGATCGAGATTGAAAAACCAAAGATCGAAACGGTCGAAATCAGCGAGGATGCTACGTTTGGTAAATTCGTGGTGGAACCGCTTGAACGTGGATATGGCACTACTCTCGGCAACTCACTACGTCGAATTCTTTTGTCATCGCTCCCTGGTGCAGCGGTAACAGCAGTTCAAATCGATGGCGTACTTCATGAGTTCTCTACGATTGACGGAGTCGTCGAAGACGTCACGCAAATCGTACTTAACCTCAAGAAGTTAGCACTCAAAGTGTACTCGGACGAAGAGAAAACGCTTGAGATTAACGTTTCAAGTGCCGGTGCTGTCACTGCGGCAGACATTACCCATGATAGCGACGTTGAAATCTTGAATCCTGAGCTCCACATCGCGACTCTCGCTGACAACGCGACGCTTCGCATGCGTTTGACTGCTCGCCGTGGTCGTGGTTACGTCCAGGCAGAAGATAACAAACGTGATGATATGCCGATTGGCGTTATTCCAATCGATTCGATCTACACACCGATTCAACGCGTGAACTACGAAGTAGACAAAACACGTGTCGGTCAAGATGCTAGCTTCGATAAGCTTCTATTAGACGTGTGGACAGATGGTTCAATCCGTCCGGAAGAAGCGGTATCGCTCGGGGCGAAAATTTTGACAGAACACTTGAACATCTTTGTTGGTTTGACTGACGAGGCTCTCAATGCAGAAATTATGGTCGAGAAAGAAGAAGACCAAAAAGAAAAAGTACTCGAAATGACGATTGAAGAACTCGATCTCTCAGTTCGTTCGTACAACTGCTTGAAGCGCGCTGGCATCAACACTGTTCAAGAACTCGCAAACAAATCAGAGGAAGAGATGATGAAAGTCCGTAACCTCGGACGTAAATCACTCGAAGAAGTTCAACTCAAGTTGGACGAGCTCGGTTTGGGCTTGCGTAAAGAAGACTAAGTTCAACCGAAGGAGGGAAATGTAATGGCTTATTCGAAACTTGGCCGTACAAGCTCACAACGTAAGGCACTTTTACGTGATCTTGCAACTGACCTTATTATCAACGAGCGCATTCAAACAACTGAACAAAAAGCGAAGGAACTTCGCCCAGTCGTTGAAAAATTGATCACTCTTGGGAAACGTGGCGATCTTCATGCCCGTCGTCAAGTAGCTTCATTCGTTCGTAAAGAGAACGCTGGAGAAAAAGACGCAATCCAAAAATTGTTCGAAGACGTGGCACCACGCTACGCTGAACGTCAAGGTGGATACACACGCATCATGAAAGTCGGCCCACGCCGCGGTGACGGTGCGGAAGTCGTAATCATCGAACTCGTCTAATTCATTAGGCAGTCAACAGGGCATGCGGTGACGTATTGCCCTGTTTCCACATCGGAAAGGAGTCGACAGATGGAATCTCAAATTATGGTACGCGATATCGTGTTTCGTTACCCGGGACAAACCGAGCCAGCCTTAAACGGGTTGTCACTCGACGTATACAAAGGGGAATGGCTCGCCATCGTTGGCCATAACGGTTCTGGGAAGTCGACTTTGACGAAGTTGTGGAATGGGCTTTTGCTTCCTCAGGAAGGAGAAGTCCGGGTAGAGACACTCGATCCAACGGACGCCACAGACGTGTGGGACGTTCGGAAACGAATCGGTGTCGTCTTCCAAAATCCCGACAACCAGTTTGTCGGGGCGACCGTGCGCGATGATGTGGCATTTTCTCTCGAAAACATGGGACTTCCACGTCAAGAAATGGTTCGTCGAATTGATGACAGTCTAGCGCGCGTTGGATTATCGGAACTAGCGGACCGTGAACCGCATCAGTTATCCGGTGGACAAAAGCAGCGCGTTGCGATTGCTTCGGCTCTCGCAATGCGCCCGCATGTCCTCGTGCTCGATGAAGCTACCTCGATGCTCGACCCGATTGGGCGCAAAGAGGTGATTGAAACGGTACAACAGCTCGTCTCAGAAGGGATGACCGTTGTCGCCATTACCCACGAGCTCGACGAAGTGTTGTTTGCCGACCGTATCATTGCGTTGTCGAAAGGCAAGATTGCGATGACCGGCACACCCGAAGACGTGTTTCAAAACCCGGAGGCGTTACGAGCTATCCAGCTCGATGTGCCGTTTATTGTCCGGATGCAACTCGAACTGAAGGAACGGGGCATACCACTCGATCGTCTGATGCTACAACATTCGGAGTTGGTGAACCATCTATGCCGATTAGCATTGAAGAAGTGACTTACCAATATCAATTGAATACTCCGTTTGAACGAACCGCGCTGCGCGATGTGAATGTAACGATTCCGTCGGGGGCGCTTGTTGCGTTTCTTGGCCATACTGGATCAGGCAAATCAACGCTCGTTCAACATATGAACGGCCTGCTACGGCCGACAAAAGGGCGTGTCGTCGTCGATGACATCGAAGTCCGCGCGATCACGAAGCGTCGCGACAAAAAGCAAAGCCTCTTACCGCTTCGGCGCCGCGTTGGGCTCGTCTTTCAATATCCGGAACATCAACTATTTGAAGAGACGGTCGAACGCGACGTCATGTTCGGTCCACGAAATTTCGGGGCGTCTGAAGACGAAGCAAAAGAACGGGCTCATACGGCGTTGCGTCTCGTCGGCCTGGATGAAACGTTATGGGGCCGTTCCCCGTTCGATCTCTCCGGCGGACAGATGCGCCGTGTCGCCATCGCCGGCGTGCTCGCGAGCCGTCCCGATGTTCTCGTCGTGGATGAGCCGACGGCTGGACTTGACCCGCTTGGCCGTCGCGAGATGCTCGCGCTCTTCAAACGATTAAAACAAGAACTCGATTTGACGCTCATTCTCGTCTCGCACGATATGGACGACGTGTTGGCGTACGCAGAACGTGTCGTCGTCATGGAACGGGGCAAGGTCGCCTTTGACGGGGATCCGTTCGACCTGTTCAAAGACGAGGCGCTCGTCGAGGCGCTCCAGCTCGAGATTCCGCACGTGCTCCGTTTCGCGGGTGAGCTCGCTCCTGTGTTCGGTGTCGCGACACCGACTTTACGGACCGAAGACGAGCTAGCGGACTGGATTGCGTTCGAATTGAGAAAGGGGAGAGCGACATGATCATCGGTCAGTACATCCCGGGTCATTCCTGGCTCCACACACTCGATGCGCGAGCCAAGACGTTGTTCATCCTCGGGTTCATTCCGATCGTCTTTTTAGCGGATAACTTATGGACGAACGTGTTCTTGCTCGGTTTTACCTTGTTCGCCGTGAGACTGTCGCAACTGTCCTGGCGGTATTTGTGGAATGGCTTGAAGATGATTTTATTCCTAATCATTTTTACGCTGTTGCTGCAACTGTTCTTTAATCGAGATGGGACGGAGTTGATTTCATTCGGACCGTTCGCGATTTATTCGGAAGGGGTCCGCATGGGCTTGATCGTCTCGCTCCGTTTCTTCTATCTCGTCATGCTGACGACACTCGTCACGCTGACGACGACGCCGATGGAACTGACCGATTCGATTGAGGCGGGGCTCCGTCCGTTAGAGCGGTTCCGGGTACCGGCCCATGAGATCGCCCTCATGCTGTCGATCTCGCTACGATTCTTGCCGACATTGGCCGATGAGACGGATCGCATCATGAAAGCTCAGCAGGCGCGAGGCGTCGACTTGAAGAGTGGGCCGCTCAAGGATCGCTTGAAGGCAGTCGTCCCGCTCATGATTCCATTGTTCGTGTCGGCGTTTAAGCGTGCTGAGGACCTCGCTACGGCAATGGAGGCTCGCGGGTACCGTGGGGGTGAAGGACGGACGCGCTTGCGTGAGATGACGTGGCATCGTCGTGACACGGCGTTACTCCTCATCTTTGTCGTTGTGACACTCATCTTGATTGGATTGCGAGGGATAGGATGAAGCGAATTAAATTGACGATTGCGTATGATGGAACGAACTATGCCGGCTACCAGGTACAACCGAACGGGAATACGGTTCAAGCTGAAGTAGAGGCCGTCTTGGCGCGCATGCATAGCCAGATGGTCAAGGTAGTGGCTTCGGGCCGTACGGACGCCCGTGTGCATGCTCGGGGACAAGTACTACACTTTGATACGCACCTCGCGATGCCCGCCGATCGGTTCGTCAAAGCGTTGAACGCGATGTTGCCCGATGATATTCTCGTCCGGACTGCCGAAGAGGTCGATCTATCGTTTCATGCACGCTACGGGGCGAAGCGAAAAGAATATCGTTATTTCTTCCGAAGTGACGCCGACCCGTTCCGGCGTCACCATGCCGTGACGGTCACGTACCCGCTCGATTATGAGCGGATGAGGCAAGCGCTTCGCATGCTTGTCGGCACCCACGACTTCACTTCCTTCTCGGTGACGAAGGCGGAAGTCGAGGACCGTGTTCGGACAATCTATGAAGCGGAACTCGTCGAGGCGGGCGATGAGATGTACATCCGTTTCGTCGGCTCGGGGTTTCTCTATAACCAAGTCCGGATCATGGTAGGGACGTTAATCGAAGTCGGGCGAGGGAAATATGAGCCGTCGGACGTGAGCCGGATGCTCGCCTCAAAAGACCGGCGCAGCGCTGGGATTACAGCCCCACCGCAAGGTCTTTATTTGTGGAATGTGAATTATGAAAAAGTAGATTGACATTCCCCCTATAAAATCGTATTATATTCATTGGCATTTCATTTTCACATTGAGAGATGAACCACAATCTTAGCCCCGTAAACTAGGATTATGATAAAGCATCAAACAAGCACTAAAAAAATTAAGCAAACAGACATTTTAGGAGGTATTCCACATGCGCACGACATTCATGGCAAAAGCATCTGAAGTAGAACGCAAATGGCTCCTTATCGACGCAGAAGGCAAAACACTTGGTCGTTTGACTAGTGAAGTAGCATCACTTCTTCGCGGTAAGCACAAGCCGACTTTCACACCAAACGTTGATTGCGGAGACCACGTCATCATCATCAACGCTGAGAAAATCCACTTGACTGGTAACAAAATGAACGACAAGATTTACTACCGTCATTCAGGTCATCCAGGCGGTTTGAAATCACAAACTGCAAAAGAGCTTCTCGCAAAACGTCCAGAGCGTATGCTTGAACTCGCAATCAAAGGGATGCTTCCAAAAGGATCACTTGGTCGTCAATCATTCACTAAACTCCACGTTTACGCTGGAGCTGAGCACAACCACGCAGCACAAAAACCAGAAGTTTACGAACTTCGCGGTTAATCGGGACACAGGGAGGAACTAAACGATGGCAGATGTACGTTACTACGGAACAGGCCGCCGCAAACACTCGGTGGCTCGCGTTCACCTCGTTGCAGGTGACGGCAAAGTTGTTGTAAATGGCCGTGATATTTCAGAATACTTCGGACATGAGACTTTGATCATGATGGCAAAATCACCACTCGTATTGACTGAAACAGAAGGTAAATACGATGTAATCGTTAACGTTAATGGTGGTGGATTCACTGGACAAGCTGGAGCAATTCGCCACGGCGTATCGCGTGCGCTTCTTCAAGCGGACCCAGAATTCCGTCCAAGCCTCAAAGAAAAAGGCTTCTTGACTCGTGACGCTCGCATGAAAGAACGTAAAAAATACGGTCTTAAAGCTGCACGTCGCGCACCACAATTCTCGAAGCGTTAATCTTCGAACAATTTGGTTCAAACTCTCTGCCCATTGGGGCGGAGAGTTTTTTTGTTGCTCATGAAATTGTTGATTTCCATTCCCTCAAGAAAACGCTTTTTTTGATATACTGTTAGCGAGACAGAAATTAGGGGGAAACCACATGCTTACAGTAGAACAAGTTCGTGAAGAATTGGCGGGGTTGATCGATCCAACAATCAACCGTACGCTTGGAGATACAGCTGGCGTGAAGGATATTCGCATTAAAGAAGATTATGTCAGTGTAAAAGTGGCACTTGGTCAAACCGGGAGCGGCGAGCAACTCCAGCTTCAACAAGAAATCGTCACGTTGTTGAAAGGAAAAGGCTTCAAGACGGTCGGCCTCCGTTTCGAGGCTCTCAATGACGAGAGTTTAAAAGAAGCGACGAAGCCAGCCATTCTCCGTGAGAATGCCGGCACGACGTTCATCGCGATCGCGTCAGGGAAAGGTGGCGTCGGGAAATCGACGGTGTCGGTCAACTTGGCAGTCGCGCTAGCACGGGCTGGGAAGAAAGTCGGATTGATTGATGCGGACATTTACGGCTTCAGTGTACCGGACATGCTCGGGATTGAAGAGCGGCCTGTCGTACGCGGCGAAAAAATCATTCCGGTCGAGCGGTTCGGTGTGAAAGTCATCTCGATGGGCTTCTTTGTAGAGGATAACGCACCAGTCATCTGGCGTGGACCAATGCTCGGGAAGATGCTCAATAACTTCTTCAACGACGTCGAGTGGGGCGACCTAGACTACTTGCTCCTCGACTTGCCGCCAGGGACGGGTGATGTCGCTCTCGATATCCATTCGATGCTTCCGGCATGTCAAGAGTTGATCGTCACGACACCGCACGCGACGGCTGCCTTCGTCGCGGCACGAGCTGGAGCGATGGCTATCAAGACGAACCACAAAGTGCTCGGAATCATCGAGAACATGGCATACTTCGAAAGTAAAGTGACTGGGGAGAAAGAGTACGTCTTCGGCTATGGCGGTGGCGAAAAGTTGTCCGAGGCGTTGAAGAGCAA